>JAFACO010000097.1 GCA_023425485.1 Bacillota bacterium | reverse complement strand
TGGAGTGATCAAAGGTGTAATGATCCTTTGTATCAATGGCTGCAGTTAAGGCATAAATGGTGGAAGCATATTCAGAATAGATGCGCTCCTTGCGTTCAATAAAATCCATTACCTTTCGTTCTGCTTTTTGCTCTCTGCCGGTGTATAGCATAATCGCATTCTTTCCACTGAGTTTCACGGTATAAATTGCCATATCAGCATTATTTATCAATTGTTTAACATCACTTGCGGCATAGGGTATGGAACAGATACCACCACTAACGGTTAACATTTTTAGAGCGTAGTCAGATTCTCGTTTGTTCATGTTCATAATTTGTTTACGAATAATCTCGGCTAAATTCTTTGCTGAAAACATGTCATAGGCAGGAAGAATAATTGCAAATTCTTTGCCGCTGTATCTGGCAACCTGCCCGTTGGTTCCAACACTGACACGAATAATATCAGCGATGTTTTGCAGTGCGACATCCCCTTCTTTATTGCCGTATAACTGATTATAAAGCTTAAAGTCATCAATATTAAGGATAATAAGAGCTAGTGAACCCTCCAGGTTTTTCTCATATTCCTGCTGGATTACTTCATAGAAGTATTTACGATTCAAAAGTCCAGTCAACTCGTCCGTCCTTGCCTCCAAATATGCCTTTTCAAATAATTTTGAATTTTTAACTGCGATGGATCCGATGGAATTAATGGAATCTAGAAAACTGATATCCTTAAAGGTAAACCCAGCTTTTTTCTCTTTTTCTGATAAAAATATTACTCCAATCATCCCACTGTCATCTCGTAAAGGAACCATGCAGCCTATATTTAAATCATGCAGCTGATGTTTCTCTTTTTCCCACATTGACTTATAGTCAATTGTTCTCTTAAAGTCCTTCATCAGCAGGCAACCATTGCTTTGCTTCAGCTGTACAATTAATGGATTATCAACGGTTAAAGAAAATTTACTCTGTTCCAAAGGGCTGGTGCTATGTACAATTTCATAACTGGTATTGTTTTTATCGCTAATGCAGATATATACCGTTTTTATATCAATTGCCTTCTGTATTACCTCCGCCAGCTCCTGTAATATTTCATTTACGTTCAGACTTCTTGAAATGTTTAAACTAAATTCCCTTAAGCTTTCCGCCTGCATTACCTCATCCCGTATAAAGAAGGTATCGATAACTCGCTTCATCATGTAATATATGAGTGTTGTAGCAATTGTAAAGATGGAGGCAATTACTAGTGTTGTATTTTCATTTGAAATACGAAAATTGTTGTTAATTGCATCCTCCAGTGGCTTAATCATATTAATGAATAAGAAAAAGGATATCCCTGCTGAGATTACATAACAGCTGCCTCTAGATACAATTAATCTTAAATGAAAGATATTTTTACGGTAAAGGGCATAGAAGATAAAAAATGCGTTTAAAATACCTGCTGCAATATCAGTAGGAAACCCTTGAAATATTGGTACAAGCAACAATAAATGTCCCATATAAAGGCAAACAATGCCCAAAACAATTGGCATAAACTGCTTCCTGGCTAAGGAATTCTGCTGGCTGCTTTTAAATAAAATCACTATCATGTGAAGAATGATAGCCATACATAGAAGAAATACCAAACTAATTCTCCATGAAAATTGATATACAAAAACAATTGATTGATCAGCGCTTGCAATCCTGCTTCTCGGTGCTTCGAGAAAGAAACCATTCCATACATTAAGACAATTGACACTTAATACAGATGCTAACCAGATTAATCTTTCCTTGGTATATCTTTGTTCAACAAATTCGCAAGCAAAGGTTAAAAAAGAAAATGGCAGCATTGTTAGTCCAAGGAAAGAGACATCATACCAGAACTTTGTAGAGGGCAATACCTGCATTCTCATACAAAAAGAACCGCCTGTCCAAATGATAAGTACGGATAGCACCAATAAAAATGCATTAATCATCCGATTCTTTTTTGCTGCCAAAAAAGTTAAAAGAATAAAGCAATAGCAAAGTAGGGCAATTACTGGTATATTCGCATAGTTTCCCATTAGCCTATAACCCCTCCCATCCTTTCATAATATTCTGGTGATTGACGCTTCAGAAACTCCATAACCACATAGGGTGATGGATTCATATGACTAATTGACTTTCCCGTATTTCTTTTAAATCTCGCAAACATACCGCATTTTACAATGGTGATTTCCAGAGGGTCCATTCCCAGGATATGTTTTAAATCTTTATAGTCTTGATCCACATATTTAAAATAAATAGATAATTGCTCTCTTAATATCTCTTTACTAATTGCAGATGAGGTAATGGATGTCTCCTTCACCTCTACATACAGATGCAATATTGGTCGATTGTTCTTTAACTCTTTTACAGCAAACCAATCTTCAATAGGCAGCCCTGATAAGTCAATCACATCCTGAATACAGTTTTCAGTAATTCTTGTAAATCCAGCAATATCAATAATGGAAGGTATTCGATCTATGTACTTAAAGCGTGGTATCTTCGTCTCATCCTCTGCATTCGTTAGTCCTACACATTGATACATGTCACCTACCCGATACCTTACAAATGCTCCACCCTTTAATAACGTAATCACCAGTTCATATTTTTCGCCCGGTATGACCTCATTCATTAAATAGGATTTTGGTTGATAGTCCTGTAGTTCCATACCTTTCTGCATTTCATCTTCAGGAATAAATTCATAAAAGCAGGTGTCCGGAAAGAAGTACATTCCGTTACGCGTCCAAGTTTCTGTTCCCATAATGGAAGGCTCTGTACCCGCAAATAGTTCCATGGGACGCACGCCCCATAATTCTTCTAGTTCATCCTTATAACAATGATTATCCGTCCCTGCAACCATAAACCCTTTTAATTTGAATAAATCCTTTGGCTTCAGTTCCCGATTTTCTTTTTTGCAGCGATACTTTGCCATAAGATAACGAAATATCATGGATAACGAGATATTAAGCAGAATACTGCCTCCTGCTTTTGCACTCGGAACTTTCCTACCTGACTCTTTCGTACCAGAGCTCCTTGAACTTTTACCCATAGCTGCTAAGCTGATACTTACGTAATAAGCCACACTTCCCAGACCGAAGAAGAAATCTATTCCTTTTCTAAGTCCTAGTTTAAAGCCTAGTTTGTTACGTTCACGAAAAGACATCTTAACTGCTTCTTTAACAGTCGGTAAAAATTCAATTCCGATCTCCTCACTTAGAGCAAGGGGAAACAGGCCAGTTGCATAGGGTAACGGAGCTAACCCATATAAGAACTTATCCGTGGCACGAACATTGAATTTCCCTTTTTTTGAACTGGTAGAAAGTATTAAGCACGCGATAATATTATTTTTGTAGGTTTCTAGCATACTCTTGGTATAGGGAGCAACCTTGATTGGGTGTTTGCCACCCTCCCAAGTGGTCTGAATCCAGATAATTGGTTCATCCGGAAGCACACTCCCCTTCTTTTGCAGGAGTATGTCGGCATAATCTCCATAGCTGGTAAGTGGCATCATTCTGCGGAACTCTTCTATTGTTGCAGGTTTTTTATTTCTTAACATTAATCTTCCAAGTTCCGATTGACTCCATAACTGTATTTGCTCCAGCATAAGTCTATTCTGGATACTCATATAAGTATCCATATCCAAATCTAAAAAGCCACAGTATTCCTTCCAAATTTTATCCTGCTGGTTATGCTTTAATTTATCCTCAAATCTCATGTTCTTCTACCCTTCCCAACTGCCCTATCGTCTCAAAGCAACGCTTTATACTTTCTTTGTTTGGTATTAAAAATGGCGTACTCTTTTTATATTGTTCATATTCTTCAAAGGTTTTTACAAAGGTCCATTGATCCTGTAGCACAATGTATAATACATTTAGAAAGCTAAAAATAAAGGCAGCTAAAATTAGCATGGGAAGCATTAAGGCTAGTCCTAAAAATAAATAAAAGCCTATAAACCACAGAACACCAGGATGTCTACAGAGTGCATAAATTCCCTCTTGTTGCAGCGTCTGATCTCTTTGTTTTGACTCAATATATGTATTTTGAAAAGGCAGGGCAAAAAATAAAGTATAAATTAGTAGTACAAAAAACAGAAAAGAAATAGCTCCAAAAACACCCATACGAAACGGTTCCAGTAATACCATATGTAAATTTGTTAGGACAATCCCAATGGTTGCTGTAATGATAAGAACGAAACCAACAAAAAAACAGGAATTAAGCAACTTTACTTTTAAAATAATGCTATTAATATCATAAACAACAAGTAAAAGAAAACCGATTATTCCAATAAACAGATACAACATTTCCATTTTCCCCCAATGCTTCATTTGAGATAGATAATATCATATTTTTAGACTATTTAAAAGAAATATTTTCCAAATTATATAAATATTTATAATTTAATACAGCAATTTAAATAATTACGAGATTTACTTCCACTATGTTCATTTTTTCAACACTGAAACCACCAAAATTAATGTATATTACAAGAGCAAAAGTGTGCTATGCACACTTTCGCGTTCAAACATTTTTAAAAATGCCGCCTTGGCATAATACCGTAAGGCAGCATTTTAACATTTTTCATGATAATTAAAACAACTTGTCGTTTCATCTTGTTTTTCTATTGTACTTCCGTAGCGCCAGTAGCACCGACTATATCATCCAAGGTCTTAAACGTATAACCCATCTGCTCCCATCTGGTGAGTAATTCATCCATAATTTCTGAATTGGTTTTTGATGTACTATGCAGTAATACTATAGCACCAGGATGTATTCTTCCCGTTAATTTCTTAAAAGCTTCCTCCTTGGAGGGCTGCTTATCATTATACCAATCTACATATGCAAGACTCCAAAAGAAAGTCTTATACCCCATTTCTTTGGCCATCTTTAAATTACTTGCACTATACTTTCCCTGCGGCGGGCGATAATACTTCACCATTTCTTTCCCGGTAATACTTTTGTATGTAGCTTCAAGGTCTTGAAGTTCTTTACAAAAGGCGTCCGTAGAGGATATCTTCGACATATCAGGATGCTTATTGGTATGATTTGCTACCTGATGACCTTCTTCCACCATACGAAGCACTAAATCTGGATTTCTTTCGAGAAAATTGCCTACCAAAAAGAAGGTAGCAGATACCTTATGCTTTTTTAATGCATCTAGAATTGCTGGTGTATATCCATTTTCATAACCTGCATCAAAGGTTAGGTATATTACCTTTTGCTTCGTATCTCCCAGATAATATGCATCATACTTCAGCAGTTCTGCCGCCGTAGCATTTGCAGTTGGTGATTGCCCTTCACTTCCATAACCAAGACCCCAATTCTCGCCGCCTGCTTCTTTTACCTTGCTCTCATCATATGCATTTACCAACATTGCCAAGCCACCACCACTAAAATAAAGTAGTATGAATACGAGCAGCCATATCATGCCTCTTTTATAATTGGATTTTAGCATCTTAGACTCCAAAAAACATTTCTTAATAATGTATATTTGCATAATCGCCTAAGCATGACTATAATCTTGCTCTACCTGTGATACCTGCAAAGAAGCGTCTGTGAAACAATGTCGGAGAATAGCTCTAACCCATCGGTTTTAGCGATATGAAGAACCTCTTCCAAAGCAATTGCATCGGGACAGAGTTCAGACAAATAATTTTTTGTCTCTACTAGCTTTTCTGGAAAGTACTTTACATCTTTTTGCCCATCAAAAATAGCTGCATAAAAGATGCCTGATTCCACTAAATCCTGAAAGAAATGACTTCCATAGGATAGTTCAGGCTGAAAGCCTTCTTCACTGGAAGCAACTTCACATATGACGGACATGTGACATAGCTCTGTAAAATGTACCGGCACCCCTAAGGAAGTCGTGGTGGTTCCCCATCTGCCCGGTCCGATCAGCATTGTTTGGTAATCTTTTAGCAGAAGATTAATCCTTCCAATAAATCTTGCAATTTGATATTTATCCTGTTCACTAAGTTGCAGATATTTTGTTGTTGAAACCAAGACAACATAATCCAAGGCAAGGTAGAGATTCCCACCCATGAAATTGCCCTTTGTATTAAATAAGCAATCCTCATTTCGAACTTTTTTAGGAAGCTCCACTGTCTTTCCCAATCCTCTGGTTTGCAGCGGACGACATTGCAAAAGATTAATGCGAAACTCTGTACCCTGCGTTAAATTAGCTGTGAACTCGATATCCACAGGATATTCATAGGCCGTTGAAAGCTTCAAAAGAATATATCTCATAATGTTAGGAAACTCTGTATCCTTCAATAGCTTTTTAAAATCCATTAGATACCTTGTTTGTTGATTAACCTGACCGCGATCCCTCAATCGGTCCATGGTTTGATAATCTATACTTGCAAGCATCGATCTCTTCTCTGATGGCTCTATGCTTAAGATATCCTGCAAAGGTTTGCTGGTAAGCGCACTCTCGTTAATTGAAAGAATATCAACAAAATGCTGTGAGTATTTATTCTGATCTTCATAATTAATTAGCGGCAATCTTAAGGGATCATCAAGACTAACGATTCGTACATAATCCCCCTCTGTACGATCCACTGCCCTGGTTCCAAGACCGTATACTAATCTTAGCATACCAGCTTCCATATCCATATTTTGATCCCATACATAGAGATTGGAAGAGTTTCCAACACCTGCTACATCCGGATAAAAACTATTGCCATGATAGTCGCCAGATACTCGCTGAACAAGAATAGCCATCTGCTCATCCTTATCGGAAAGTCCCCTGTTTTTTCTATAATTTAATGCATCTTCGTTCATTGTACTAGAATAAACAATTCTGACCGCATTGGTAAAGGCTTCATATCGTTCTGAAAGAGTGCCTTGATTAACACAGAATACACTTTCGTATTTACCTGCAAAGGCATTTCCAAAGTTATCTTCCTGAATTGAACTAGATCGTACAATAATAGGTGACTGCCCGTAATACTCTAGCATCTGCAGGAATTGTTCCTTTATCTTGTCTGGAAATTTCCCTTTCAATAGCTTTTCCTTTAATTCAGGGGCATACCGCTCATACCCCTCCAAGGACTTTTGCTTCGTCCTAAGTCTCCATAACCCATTTTTAACAATATAGGTATAAAAGATATCCGCACCTAAATAGTAAGAATCATGTGGTTCCAACAGTTCTGCAATAATAGTTTCGTTATCTGCGGTATTTGTAGTTTCTTTTCTAGATGCATTTGTAATTTTATTTAAAGTTTCTTCGATTGGGAGTTGTTTGGTTTCTAGTATTTTTCGAGCCAGTAGCATTCCTACGCTCTTCCCCCCGATATATCCCGTCCCGATTTCCCTGGCAGCTACATCCAGCAGGTCTTGTAAGGAGAAGTATTTCGCACATAAATTAAATAGTCTTGATTCTTTTCCGACTAGTAACTTCAGGAGTTGCTTAATTACTTTTCTCTGTTGCTCTGGCTTCTTATGCAATGCCTCTCTTGCTTTTTGAAAAATAACATTCCAATAGTCCAGCCTCTCCTCACCACGCTGAATCTGGGAAAACAATTCTGCAGTTTGGGTACTGGAGGTAATGCATTCTGCTTCCTGACCCTGTATTAAATGGGGAAAGAACATCGTGGGAGAATATCTCTGCCACACCTTAAGGGGATGCACATACAGTCTGTCCTTAATTTGATATAAATCTACCAATAATTGTGTGGTTTCTCGAATACCAGCGATGGTACTGAAGGTGTGAATATTGCGGATAATTGCAAAATAAGCTATAGTTTCAAGCTCAAATAGATAGGGACAGGTTACTTCAAAGAAATTACCAATCATTAAATCAGAAGACCAATAAGCTAAAAGATCTGTAAGACAGTCAAAAATATAGAAAACATACTTTCCTTCTTGTTTCACCAAATGATGAACTTCTGTTGCGAAATGTTCAAACCCTTTCTCAGCATCAAGTTCATAAACTATAATACCCTCCTGCTCCTGCAACAGGGCTTCCTCACTGTCAAAATGAACATAAATCACCCGTCGATTGTCGGCAAGGGCTTGCTGAACAAATGGATCAATGAGTTTCTTATAACTCTCAATAGAATCCACCTGCCATACTACGTTATCACCAAGCCTTAAGGAATCGATTGCAATATCAAACCCCTTTAACCCAGAACTAACTTTCCCATAAGCTTCCATTAAAAACCTCACTCATAGCCATTAATTATGACTTCCACTTTGCCAGTAACTGGTTCCATGATTAATCCATGTATAAATACATCCTTTGGTATCAAAGGATGGTTTTTTATTACATTAACACTTTCTTTAATTGATTCCTCCACAGAATCAAATCCCTTCAACCATCTTTTAATATCAATTCCAGAATGGTTTAAAGTTGCCAGAACATCTTCGGAAACTCCTCGATCAATTGCTTTTTGAATAACACTATCTGCATCCAAATGGCTCATCCCGCAACCATGATGCCCGATCACCAAAATGTCCTTGGTTTGGAATTCATATACTGCAACAATTATACTTCGAAGAATACTTCCAAAGGGATGCATAATCGTGGCACCAGCATTTTTAACCAGCTTAACATCACCATTTTTTATGTTAAGTGCCTTGGGAAGAAGCTCTGTAAGCCTTGTATCCATGCAAGATAGAATTACCATTTTCTTATTTGGTGAACTTGAGGTTTGATACTCTACATATCCTTTGTTCTCAACAAACGCACTATTATACTCCAGCATTTCATCTAATATGTTCATTCTAAACCTCCTGATTACTCTAAGACTTATATAAATTAACCGCTGAAAATATTATCTATTGCAGTTATATTGACACTTGATGATATTTACTCTGTTACACGTTCCGTCAAAAAATTCTGCATTGCAGTAACCGACGTGTTACTAATAACGTGTTCAATCAGGCAGGCATCCTCATCTGCAGTCTCTGCATCTACCTGTAACACTGTGGTTAAAAATTGATAAATCAAATGATGCTTTCGCGCAGTGAACTCTGCTATTTCACGTCCTGTTGGTGTTAAATATACCAGCTTGTACCTTTCATTCGTAATCAACCCTTTTTCAGAAAGCGTTGACATTGCGCTGTTGGTACTAGCCTTTGATACTCCGAGTCTCTCTGCTATATCGGATACTCTCGCACCCTCTCCCTGTTTACCAAGTTCATAAATAGCTTCGAGATAATTTTCCATCGTATAGGTTAGTTTGTTCATTCTTTCTGACTCCGCCTTTCGGATT
>JAFACO010000069.1 GCA_023425485.1 Bacillota bacterium | reverse complement strand
CTGCAAATGGAACTTCCTTAAATCAATTATGGACCAGAATTACAGAGTTACTTCCAGCTGCTGAACCAATTACAAGTTATGTATCCAGCGATACGTTGCTTTTCTCCTTTAATGGTGAGAGCGCTTCAAAAATCAGTGCATCCTTCAGTGTAAAGGCTAATGCAGGATTTGACCAAACAGCTGCTGCTGAAGGTATTGCCAAAGTATTTCGTGGGGGCAACAGCGAAGGTAGTGTTGTTTCAGCTAGTGTAAGAAGTGATTTTGATTTCTTCAAGAGAGTATACAACGCTTCTGCAACTTATTTTAATTACAATGGTGGCGTTCCAGATGCACAGGGGAACAGAACAGGTGCAACAACCACAGAAATATTTACAGATGCAGATGAAGACGGATTTGTATTCCATCAAGTTAACTTTGTTGAACTTATTAACATCTTAAATTCTCCTGGCGAACATGTAATATTCTTTGGAGCGTCCTGGTGCCACAACACACAAGCAATCATCGGTAGTGTTGCAAAGAAGGCGAAAGAATACGGACATAAGACAGTATATGTATATGATACAACCGTAGGTAATCAGTTGACTTTTGGAACTGGTGCCGATATTGATAAAGTAACAGCCTCCTCCAGTGCCTTTAATTCACGTAATAGTGTTAATACAACCACTGGAAATGGTAATATTAGTTATCTCTATGGTGAGCTTGCGAAATACTTAGGAAACTTCACCACAGAAAATAACTCCAAGCAAAACAACAGTATTTCCTATTATCCAAATGGTAACTTAGATGGCGCAGCTACTGCTACAGCTCCTTGGTTAACAGGAACAGATTTAAATGCTAGACGTTTACAGCTTCCTTTCTTGATTAGCTTTAATAAAGATAAGGCAGACCCTGTAACAAAACAATGGTTACACAAAAATGTAGCAAACGACGGAACTTACACAGAATATATGCTTGAGCTTGCTTGGGTTTTAAAAACTCCTAATGCATTAACAGCAGCAGGTGCTATCGATGGTCTTACTAAAGTTGATTTTGCAAGTGAAGCAGTGCAAGCACTTGATAATGTTCTTAAGTTAGATAACAGTGTATCTCTTTCCCAAGCAGATGCTTATACCTTCCCAGCAGCTGATGCTGATTATGAGGATCAAGAGGCGTTAAGTGTAACAGTTAAAAATGAAGGTGGTTCTACGGGTAAACTTACCGTAGCATTATCCGGAACTGGAAGTGACAGCTTTACACTTTCTAAAACTTCAATTGATAGTTTATTAGTAGGTGACAGTGCTTCCTTTACCATTGCTCCAAAGGCAGGACTTACAGCTGGAACATATACAGCTACAGTAACTGTTAGCGGTAGCAGTATATCAGAAACCTTTGATGTAAGCTTTACAGTGAATGCCGTAGAAGTGGCGGAAGAAGTAGCTGAAGAGCCTGTAAGTACAGAGGTTGAAGAAGACACAGACACAGTGGAACCTGTAGATCAGCCAGTAGTTGATGAAGAAGTGGCTGAAGAGGAAGTAACTGGAGAAGAAGTAGTTGACGAAGAAGTAGTTGTTGAAATTCCAAAGACAGGTGAGAATGGTTCCAGTGCAATTTGGTTATTACTTGGTGCAGCATCCACTATGGCAGCTGGTATCTACGTAACAACTAAGAGACGTACTATTAAAACGAAATAAGAAATAACTTTAGTATTTAGCAAGTCACCAGAATTAAAGTGTGAACGTTGAAATTGTTATGGTTAGAAGAAAATAAAGTCGAAAGACAAAAGATTAAACTATATATATCAGGAAATGCATTTTGCGTTTCCTGATATTTCCTTGAAACTAGTTGTAAATGTCCAGAAGAACAGGGGAAGTTAGCGAAGAGTGAATAGATTTTGTAGGTTTATTACTTTTCGTAGGAATGGAGAAAATTATGAATATTGATTGGCTATCCGCAGCAGCCTTGGCTGTTGTTCTTATATTTTATGTTATTATTTATAAATTGCAAAAAAAAGATATTAATTTTACCTATATTATATTAGGTTCCTTAGTAGTAGGACTTGTGGTAGGATTTTTCTTCTCAGGTCATACCTCCTGGGTTATGCCGATTGGAAAAATCTATATTAGTACATTGAATGCTATTGTTAGCCCATTAATTATTGTATCAATTCTGAGCAGTATAACCTCTCTGGGCTCAACTGCACAGTTAAAGGGTATCGGTGTACGCTCTATTTTCTGGCTGATGATAACTACATTATTAGCAATACTTTTATCCGTTGGTTTAGGTTTGACTTTTGGCATCGGTCAAAACTCTTATCTTTCCTTAAATGGTTTAGATGCGCAAACTTTTGAAAGTAAGGTGGTACCATTTACACAGGTACTGGTTGGCTTCTTCCCTCGTAATATTGTTAGTGATATTGCGGAAGAAAATATTATTCCTATGATATTATTTACTGTTTTAATTGCGGTATCTTATGTAGTAGTAGCAAGTAAGAACCGTGCTAAAGTGATAATCTTTAAAAACTTTGTTGAAGCGGTGAAGGAAATTATATTTACAGCCGTGGATTTTATCATTGGTCTAACTCCTTATGCTGTTTTGGCATTGATTGTAACAGCTACAGGAAATGGATTTAACCGTTCCGGTATTATGTGGTCACTATTGGTTCTGCTTATTGTATCTTTTATAGCTTTTGTCATTGATACATGGGTAATTAATGCAGTTTTAATTAAAGCATTTGCAAAGGTTAGTCCTTTAAAGTTTTTCCGCAAAATCGTACCGGCACAGGTTGTAGGATTTTCCACACAATCCAGTGCAGGAACGTTACCTATTACGACAGGTATTTTAACAAAGAAAATTGGAGTAGATGCTAAAGTAGCTAATTTTACAGCACCACTGGGAACGACAATCGGTATGCCTGGATGTGCCGGAATATGGCCAGTTTTAGTTGCTATTTATGGAATACATGGTCTGGGTATTAATTATGGAGTAAAGGATTACGCACTATTGATTGTAATCAGCTTATTCGTTTCCCTTGGAACAGCAGGAGTGCCTGGAACAGCTACCATTACAACAGCAAGTGTTTTGACGGCTATGGGCTTGCCCTTGGAACTTATTGTACTTACCATTCCGATCTCTGCAATTGCGGATACTGGACGTACTGCTACCAACATAACCGGAGCTATTGTAGCTTCTACTATAGTTGGTCGTCAGGAAAACAGTTTGAATGATAATATCTTCAATGACCTTGAGACCTATGATTCCAGTAATGACGAGAATAATGGTGATATGGAGAGAGCAAGGAAGAGGCAGCCGCAACAACAGATGGTGAGATACCTGTTGGAGCAGGATGCAGAATATAGACTGACGGTGATTAAGCGAATGATTTGAGAGTCAAAAGCCAATCAAGTCTATATATGATGAATAGGCCAGCATATATAGACAGTCATATTCATCCCTTTTAGCTTAGGAAGGCTTTTGACGTGTAAATTACCCTATATAGTTACTTTTAATGGTTTTATTAACCCCTGATTAAGAAAGGAAAAGGGAGATTTGATGATAGCAAAGACTTTAAATATGAAAAAAATAAAAAACGTAGTAAAAGTAGTATTTTCCTTTATGGTTGCCTTTGCATTAACACTCACTACACCAATTGGACTTCAAAAGGCATCTGCAGCTCCATTGGAAGACTGTGACCTGGATGGTTTCGATGATGCTACGGGTGTACCTGTTCCATGGCCTGGTTATGATGAAACGAAGGGAGATACCCCCGAAGGCCCTGGTGGCAGTGTAGCGCCAACCACAGAACCAAGCAGTTCTAACAATACTTCTGGAACTACAAGCGGTGGAAACACAGGCAGCACAAGTGGAAGTACCAACAATACAAATGATAATTCAAGTAATACAACAAGTAATAGCACATCAGGAAATACAAATAATACATCATCAGGTAGCACAAATACTTCGGGGAACAATAATACTTCTAGTAACACCAATACCTCCACATCAGGAAGTAAAAGCAATAC
>JAFACO010000063.1 GCA_023425485.1 Bacillota bacterium | reverse complement strand
AATGTATGAAACCGGGGATATTAATCTAGCACAGGAGAAAGAACTTAGACGCTTTGTTAATTATATTGAAGGTATTGTTTTATACGAGCACAATGAATAAAGTAGTTTAATTCGATAGTTTTTATTAAACTATATCTGTTATGATAACTGATAAGAGGTAAAAAAGGAGAGTATAGATGAAAGAGAATATTTATGATAATGATATCTTTTTTGAAAAATACGGACAGATGACTCGTTCCACGAAGGGGCTCTCTGGTGCTGGGGAATGGCAGTATTTTCAAAGCCTGCTGCCAGATTTTAAAGAAAAACGAGTTCTTGATCTTGGTTGTGGTTACGGGTGGCATTGTATCTATGCCATGGAAAATGGTGCTGCATCGGTAGTAGGCATAGATATATCGAACAAAATGCTTGAAGTGGCGAAACAGAAGACGCCATTTAAAGAAGTGGAATATAGAAATTGTGCCATCGAAGATATTGATTTTGCAGAGGAAAGCTTTGATGTTATACTAAGTTCCTTAGCATTTCATTACATCGAAGGCTATGATGCTTTAATAAAGAAATTGTACAGGGTTTTAAAACCAGAGGGAGCATTGATATTTACAGTGGAACATCCTGTCTTTACAGCCGAAGGTTCCCAGGATTGGGTTTATAATACGGAAGGTGAAATTCAACATTTCCCGGTGGATAATTATTACTATGAAGGAAAAAGAGATACAATGTTTCTAGGTGAGAAGGTTGTTAAATACCATAGAACGCTGACCACTTATCTTAATACTTTGCTTTCAAATGGGTTTGTGATAAATCATATTATTGAACCTAAACCACTGGAGGATACGCTTGATAACCCAGGAATGCTTGATGAAATGCGTCGTCCCATGATGTTGATTATGTCTGCTTCAAAAAGGTAATTGAATATAGAGAGAGTTTACATTGTATATGCAATTCATATGATAATAATACTTCGTAAAGGATAAGGAGGTTTCTATGGACGTTAAAGAAGTTTTACAAGAACTTAAGGCATTGGCTTCAGAAAGAACGAAAAAAATATATATGTCACAGGGAGCACACGAACCACTATTTGGTGTAGCCACAGGTGCGATGAAACCAATCTTCAAAAAGGTTAAGCTTAATCAGGCGATGGCAGAAGAGCTTTATGCAACCGGAAATTTCGATGCCATGTATTTTGCAGGAATGATTGCTGATCCCATAATCATGACTGAAGAGGATTTTGACAGATGGATGGAAACTGCATATTTTCATATGATTTCCGATTTTATAGTTGCAGTTACCCTTGCAGAAAGTGATATTGCACAGCAGGTATCTGACAAGTGGATTGCCTCAGGCAAAGAATTATATATGTCTGCTGGATATAGCTGTTATTGCTGGTTGTTAGGTAATCGTAAGGATACAGAGTTTGATAAGGATAAGTTAAGTAATATGCTTGATGTGGTAGAGAAGACAATTCATAACAGCCCCAACAGAGCTAGATATGCTATGAATAACTTCGTAACAACCGTAGGGGTATCCTATGTTCCTTTGCATGAAAAAGCAGTCAAAGTTGCGAATGCGATTGGAACGGTTGAGGTATTCCGAGGTGATAATAAAGTAAGTGTTGGTGTTGCAGCAGAAGAGATACAGAAAATGGCTGAAAAAGGTAAGTTGGGCTTTAAACGTAAATATGTAAGATGTTAGATACGATAATATTAAGAACAGCTATAAAAGTGCATAATAAATTCTATATTTAAATGTTTAACTTTGTAGTAAAGGATTAAAAATTAATTGTTAAAAATATACAGGCATATATGAAATAATTGGAATAAATTGGACAAGTTGTCATATACATATAGTATATAATAATGTGTACCAGCTCTTATTAAAACTAATAAGGGGAGATTCTATTATGAAAAGGAAATTCAAAGTTTTATTATCCTTAATGTTAAGTATATTTTTAGCTTTAAGTATCTCTATTACAGCATTTGCAGCTACCTGGTCTTCATCAGATCAATGGGGAACCTGGACAAACGGAGGATATACACTTTATAACAACATTTGGGGCAGTGGCGCAGGCTATCAGTCAATCTGGGCAAATAGCTACAGTAACTGGGGCGTATGGGCACAACACCCTGCAACGAATGGTATTAAGTCTTATCCGAATGTAACAAAATCAATTGCAACTTCACTAGCCTCAATTACCACCTTGAAAAGTACCTTTAATGTTACTAGACCAAGCAGTGGTGACTATGTAACTGCCTACGATATCTGGACCAATGGTTCAACCTATGAGATCATGTTATGGATGAATTATAATGGTGGGGTGAAACCTATCTCTTATAATTGGAATTCAGCTGGCAATCCAGTTCCGGTTTTAACAAATCAATCCGTAGGTGGTCATACCTGGAATGTATATCAGGGCAGCAACGGTTCTAATGTTGTCTATTCCTTTGTTAGGACAAGTAATACTAACTCTGGTACGGTTGATATTCTGGCAGTACTTAAATGGATTAACACGAAGGGCTGGTTTAGCGGCACCCAAACGGTGAATACAGTACAATTTGGGTATGAAATCACCTCCTCAGCGGCAGGTCTTGATTTCATTACTAACAGTTATTC
>JAFACO010000023.1 GCA_023425485.1 Bacillota bacterium | reverse complement strand
TTAGCAAAGTAAAGTATGGATTTATTAATAATTTTATTGCGCATCTCTTCTCTTATCTCTACACAACGTTCCGGTGACTTTGGCATATTACCTTCCTTTATGAATGAATATTTGTTCATTGATAGTTTATAGGCATTGGTAAGATATGTCAAGTTTATTTATTAAATAGATGATATAATTTATAAACATGCTAATAATAAATATTAACACTGAAACTTCACAGTTATTAATTTGTTTATTGCATGATAAAATCAGCATTTTTATTGAATAAGAAAGTCTTAGCTGTACTTCAGTTTATAGTTATTGGTTATTAATGCAAAAGTCCCGTAGGTACAATACCTGCGAGACCTTGAAGTCATATTATATTGTTAAACTATCAGGTTCTTAGCTATCTTCTTTCCACCAACATCTTTTATCACTTTATCATATCGATAAGCAGAACAAACGAGTCCAACTAAAATCATATTCGTTGTGATACTGCATATCCCTTCCGAGATAAGTGGCAGATTGCAAAACCATCCAAACTGATATCCGAAGTTGCCCAGAAAATATAATACAGTTTGTAAAATTAAAGCAGTAACACTGGAAAATGCCAATGCCTTACCCATTTTATTTTTAATCAATCCGACCATTCGAATTAGCATTCCATAAGCTGCTACTATGATACCTATTAAAATAGCAGCAGGAAGCCATCCATATTTTAAAATCCAATATGTAATCCTATAGTTATTTTGATAGTGCTGTGGAAGAATATGTTCAAGTCTTATTTCTTCTGGCTCCACAAACTGCATTTTATACTTATAGTCAAACTCATCAATATCATCAAAATACCACGTACCTGTATAATAACCCATTAACTCATCCTGACTAAGTTCAATGGTTCCTACTACTTCAGCCTGACCAAGGAGCTTTTTTATTAAAATGCTGTTGTAGGAATCATCCCAAGTATCTTGAACCACCTTCTCTGGATAAAAGCCTTGCTCTAATATATAATTCCATCTACCATTATTTACATTAAATGCTGCGATAAAGGTGGTAACTACTATCCCTGCGCTGATAACCCATCCAAAGATTAAGTTTCTTTTTCTACCCACCAACATACCCTTCATAATCATGAACAGTAAGGTAAAAGTGATAGATACCAGTAAGATTAAATTTGCAATTAACGTATAATCCCTAACCAACTTCGTTGTAATAACTATAATACTCGCTGCTGAAATCGTACTGATTAAAAAGGGTACCTGTTTTTTACTTCGATTTAGATATACAATTGCAATAATTACTGGGATACTAAGTAATTCCACTGCAAAAACATACGAAAGACCTATCAATTTAAAAAGGAAACTATTTTGAATAATTCTATAGAGAATGGAAAGCAAAAAATAACTCCCCCATACTCCCAGTAATATAACTGGCATTTTTCTACTATTCTTCACTAGCTTTTGATAACCAAAACAATATACACCTGTAAAAACAATAAACCCAAACAAAAAATAAAATAGGTGATTAAACCAATCCCCACTATTCGTAGTAATGATCAATCGAATATTTCCCATAACACCAAGAGCGAATAGGGACATGATTATAATCAAGGCAGGTTGGTTACTTTGCAATTTACGAATTTCATTCATTCGAATTCCAATCTCAACTGCATCCCCCATATCCTCAATTGCTTTATTATATGCAGTTAACTCCTCCATTCCTTGTTCCCTATAATCTTCTTTTCTATCTTCTATATGAGCGGTTAATTCTGCTTTCACTTCTTCTCTTACTGGTTTGTATTGGATTTGTTCTACAACATCCTCTAGAAACACATTCAAATTACTAGAAGGACCATGCTGCTGTTCCATAGCTTCTCCCTCCAATCACTTGATTTACTGCATTCTGATAGGCCGACCATTCTTTTGTCTTCTCCGCTAAAATCTTTGTGCCTGTTGAGGTTATGTGATAATACTTACGGACTCTTCCTGTTTCTGCTACCTTTTCATAGCTTTCAATCGCTCCATCTGTTTCTAACGAATGCAGCACTGGATATAAAGTTCCTTCTTTTAAAGAAAATACATTTTCACTTCGAAAATCCAACTCTTTTATCATCTCATACCCATACATATCCTGTTCTTCCAATAGCTTAAGAAGCAACATTGAGATGCTAATATTCATAAGTTTTTTATCCATATTGCAATTACCTCCATACCTAGATTTCATAGGTGTTATTATACCTAGATTGTATAGGTATGTCAAGATATTTTTTCCAAGTTACTAATCTCTTCCCATTAACATACCTCCCAAAATCATGAAGAACAAATAACAGCTTCTTATAATACACCTCTGGCTATAGCCAATTGTAATTATAAGAAGCTGTTATCTTCACATTATACATTATTCAAACTTCACAGTATCAATTCTGAATATTACTTGATTAAATCAATTCCAATTACTTGATGAAAATATTGAAAATATTTACTGTGAACGTTTTCTGACTAACTACTATGGTTCAACACCCCATACTAAACTACCTGCCAAGTATCCAGTCATATTGGTCCAATCCACATAGGAACTACCTGTAGCGTTATAGGAGTAGTCATTGGTTTGTGAATAATTTGTCCAGTCTGTTTTAGAGAATCTGGTCTGCACTTCAATGGATTGCCCTGCTGCCAGTGTACCAGCTCCAGATGTAAAACCTACTTCTAAGTAATAATCTGCGCCTGTTTTTGCAGTTGCCAGCTTCACAAAGGTTCCGGTTACATTAGCACTTCCTGCGGAAGACCAGTCACACCAGAAACTTTGTGCCTTCTCAGTGTCAACAGTATAATAATATCTTAACTTAACGTCAGATAGATTAATACTGGTAGTTCCCGTATTGTAAAGCTTAATTCTTGGAGCAATACCATTGGTACTTGTCTGAGTATTACCATTGAACATCTGAATCTTTAGGTTACCCGTAACAACGATGGAGCTATCCTTAATCTTAACTACAAGTGTAGGATCAATTCCTCCGCTAAAATCAAAGGTTAACGTTGTATTCCCTAAAGGTTGGGTTGTTAAATACGAACTTAATAAGGTTACCTGAGTGCCAGAAACGGTATAATGTGTACCGCTTGTTAGGGTTGTAGTTCCATTCTTTATCGCTGTCAGGGTATGTCCATTCAAGGTTAATCCAACAGCAATGTTGCTTGGAACATTCTTATCGAATTCAGCCTGGCTAATGGAAATTGATGCACTTGGAGTTGAATCTGTTACTGTTATAACCAGCTTCGGATCATATCCTGCGTTAAAATCAAAGGTCAAAGTTGTAGTTCCCACAGGGAGACTTGATAGATAAGATGTTGCAAGTGTAATATTATTACCACTCACCGTATAATTGGTGCCACTCACTAGATTTACAGTACCATTCTTAATTGCGGTTAAAGTATTACCGTTGTAATTAACAGCTACTCCTATTGCGGATGGACTATATTTGTCAAAGGAAGCGGTAACTGGGGTGATAGAAGAACTGCTTTGTGCAGTGCCAGGTTCGTCACCAAACACTTTAACTCCCGCATTATAAACAGGAATATAGGTTGTCTTAATCACGCTGCCAGAAGTTACACCGTTTAAATTTGTATAAGAATAATCATTTGCATTGTTCCAGAAGGTTGTATTCATTGGTCCAGCTATACGGAACTGAATTTCCTTCTTATAATTTGATTGCCCACCAGGATATATCTTAGTTCCTGTAAAATCTACATTTACATAATAGATGTTATTGGCTTCATCCCATGGTTGAATCTGGGATACTGTTGCACCAGAGTTGTAATTGGTGCTGACAGTAAAATTAGCTGCTGTATAGCCTAAGCTAATTGCTTCTGAAATATCAATAAAATACTTAAAGGATAATTTATCACCCATTCTTGCCGGCCAACCGGACTGATTGTTCATCAGGGCTTTGATTTCGATGAAATTCGGTCCAGAAGCATTAATTCCAGCTTCTACAAAGAATTCATCTCCAACCACTGCCTCTACTGCTGTAAAGTTGGCAATTGGTGTTCCACCATAGGTTCCATAAACCTTTGCTAAGGCTCCTACAAAGCCTGCGTTGTAATCACAAGCTATCTCATTATTCACATAATTGGTAATATCGTCGGTGTAACTGTCATTATTACCAGGTCCACCCACAAGTGCACCATAAATCGTATGTCTATGAGTCGTTGGCACGCTTAAGCTATCAGCCCAGGAACTATGTGCTGTTCTGTGATGAGGATGCTGTGGTGAATTCGTACCGTAGCCAACCACAAAGCTTCTGCCGGTACTTCCGAGAGCATAGTCAACCTGTGATTTTGTAAATGCCTTATATGTAGCCGCTTTTGTAGCACTACAGCCAGACCAGTCTGCATAAACACTCGCAAGGAATGCTGTAGTAGTGGCATATCTTAAAGAACCCCAGGAATCCAGCCATGCAAGTCCCTTAGGTGTATAAGTGATACGGCTGCCGTTATAACCGGTGGTCCAATAATCCAGATACATTTCCACGAAGGTCTTGTATACTGCTTTACCTGTTATCTTTGCCAGTAGCACACCTGCACCATAATGAACATCATCCCAACTTTGTGTCCATTTATAAGCAATATCTGTGGATTGTCCTTCTTTTCCCCAATTGGTTACATAGCTTTCAGCCTTTGTTAAATATGCAGAATCATTGGTGGCAAGATATAACCAGGAGCCAGCCCAGGATAATTCATCATAGAAGCTGCCATATAGACTATAATAACCATTTGCCGCCGTATATCCGGTATCACTCTTTACTGTATCCGAATATGCAAATAATTGCTTTGCATGAGTAAGACAGGTCTGAGCGTAAGTAGGATTGGTAGGTGCAAATACGACCGCTGCGGCTGCAAGAGCTGCAGCTGCTTCTGCCGTTACAGCAGAACCAGGGCTAGCCAAATCCACCTTATAGGAAGGCCGTGCCATTTGCATTACTTCTGCAGGTCCCCACCAGGAATGATCCGCACTACCGGAACCCACCTGATAGTAAAATACATTAGCGGATGGATGGCACTTAATGAGATAATCAGTAGCCCATTTAATCTCCTCTAATAAATAATTCAACTGACCACTATTCGTAAGAGCTTCTCTGGATTCATATATACTCCATGCCAACATCGATGCTGTATATGCCATTGGTAAATTGAATTTTACATGATCGCCGGCATCATACCAGCCGCCTGTTAAATCTAAGCCCACATCAGCTCCATCTGTCATACCAGAGTCACCCCTCCAGTTAGTTCTGATGGTTGAGGGAAGGTCACCTGATCTTTGAAACTCATAGAACAAAATTGCCTTTTGTAAAGCTTCCCCATAATTATAATTTGTATCTGCCTGTACCTTTGATGGTTGAAATTGAATTAAACCTACCATAAGACAAGCGATTATTAATGTACTTAATATTTTACGCATAGCTTACCTCCATCCTTTTTTGTGAGAAAGAACTGCGAAGTATTCCTTACATTTTATTAATTTAGCACTTCGCAGTTCTTAAATTATTAATTACAGATATCAATACAATTTTTTATGGTTCAATACCCCACTTTAGACTATTACTTAAGTAGCCTGTAGCGTTATTCCAATCAACATAATTGTTACCTGAAGCATTGTAGGAATAGTCACCCGTCTGTGTGTAATTTGTCCAGTCGGTCTTTGAAAATCTTGCCTGAACCTCAATGGACTGACCTGCTGCCAGTGTTCCGGCACCGGAGGTAAATCCAATTTCAAGATAATAGTCCGCATTGGTTTTAGCGGTTGCAAGTTTTACAAAAGTTCCTGTTATATTACTGCTGCCAGCACTGGACCAGTCACACCAGAAATTCTGTGCTTTCTCACCATCCACTGTATAGTAATACCTAATCTTTACATCGGATAAATTAATGCTGGACGTACCGGTATTATATAGTTTGAATCTTGGCGCAATACCATTGGTTTGTGCTGAAGTATTACCATTATACATTTGTACTTTTATATTACCTGCCACCACCGAGGTATCCACTACAGTTAGAGCAAGTGTTGGATCAATTCCAGCACTAAGATCAAATACCACTGTATGAGCTCCTGTTGTTAGGGTTGCCAGATAGCTAGCGGGGAAGGTTACTGTACTACCAGAAACTGTATAATTTGTACCACTGGTAAGTGTCTGACCATCTAACTTAATTGCCGATAACGTATTGCCAGCCAAGGTAAGGCTGATTACAACATTTGCTTGATTGGCCGTCTTCTTATCAAAAGTAGCAGTTGTCGGTGTAATGGAACCACTTGGAGTTGTATCACTTATAGTGATTGCCAAAACCGGATCTCCACCTTTATTAAAATCAAAGGTAAGATTTAGAATTCCTACAGTTTTGGTAGATAAGTAAGCTTTTAATAGAGTTACTGTACTACCGCTTACGGTATAATCAGTACCATTCACCAAATAAGTACTTCCATCTTTAATTCCAGTTAAGGTATTGCCATTTAAGGTCATAGTAACAACAACATTAGCCTGATTAGCAGTTTTCTTATCAAAGGTTGCTGTGGTTGGTGCTATTGCAGAGTTATTAACTGGTGTAGAGCCATCACCAAACAAAATGGAATAGACGCCATTTGCAAGTGCGATATCACATTGTGCCCAGAAACGATGGTAATTAAATACCGGAGCCTGACCACTATTGTAAGCGGAAAGAAGGCTTTGGTAACTTGGGTCACTCTTATATTTAGAACGAATATCCAGGAATTTAACACCTGACTTAATTACATCACCATTTGGCATTTTTCCAATCCAGTTGGTAGGAACATATACTTCCTGTTCAAAGAAACGAGTGTAATCAGCACGTGACTCTGGTGCAGAAAGTCCTTTATCATCACGATATAAGGTCCACATACGATCCAGTAATTCCTTTGCAAGAACTCTGGAAGCATCATCACCGGAAGCCTTGCTATAATACAACAATGCATTGGCGAGGGATGCAGTAACACCCAGGTCTGTTCCGCTATTTACTACCGTTACATGAAGATTGTTATTACCTGTGTAAGTACCAGTCCAGGTATCTGGTTGTCCTGTCCAGTCAATGGTACTAGGTACAGAGAAAGTTCCGTTACTGTTAAGAACTACAACTGACTTCACCCAGGAAACCCATTTATCCAGCAATTGTTTTGCTCTTACATCATTGGTCTTGTAATAATATTCAGCTACACGCTGCATAGACCAAGCCTGGAAACCAAACCAGGTATTACTGCCTGGATCTGCATATACAGGGTTTGCTTCATAGCCCATACCATAGAAGGTTGAAGTGCCTGCAGGCCAAGCCTCGTACCTGCCGTTGTAGGAGTTACTTGCTCCACCAGCAATTGCACCTTCTGATGATTGAAGCCACTGATAGAATTCCAGCTGTCTGTTCAAGCTGGTAGCCCAGTCAGTTGCACCATTTTGTGATAGAGGTTTAAATTCAGAATCAGTGGATAAGATCCAAGCTGCCATAGGATTTTGATATCCAAAATGATTGTGGCTGCTGCCAATCTTCCATGCCCAATTGGAACTAATGCCTCCACCCCAAGCATAATACCAGGACATAAGATAATGTGCTGAATTGTATCCGGTTCCTGCCGTACTTGGAGAACCAATCTTTCTAAAATACTTATCAAACATTGCATATCTTAAATAGTCTCCCATCTTGGTTGCCTTCGCATTATAGGTACTAAGATCAATCCCAAGTTCATCTGCCCACTCATTTGCCCAGTAGGTAGCTTGTACGGCACGTGCATCTGCATCAGGTGCATTGGTGTACTTAAATTGTGTAGCATAACTACTATCGCCTACGAAGAGATCCAGATAACCATTCGTACCACCAAAGGTCTTTGCATCCCAGCAAGGTTGAGGAATGGTTTCCCAAGTAGATTCCTGCTTTCCTCTTTGGAACGTATTAATGTAAGAAGGCTTTGATGTTCCATCTGCTCTTCTTCCAAAGCCATACCAGTTATCTACATCCAGCAGCCAGTGCATTCCATAGATCATGGAATTGCCATAGGTGGATACTAAGTCATTATGTATCGGGTCATTGCCTACTGCTGCACTACTATTTAACTGTGCAGGGTACATACTAGGTAATTCTCCTTCCGGTGCATAGGTAGCCGGCTTACTTGCATTGTATTGACTCATGCTGGTATTTGGCTGATCCTGTGCAGTTGGAATAATATAAGTTTCTGTTGCATTCCAAGCAGTTTGAAAGCTTGAAAAATCACCAGTAAACTTACCATACATTGCTTCCAGCCACATATAGTAACTAAAGGCTTCACTCGTGGTCACATGACCATAGTCCGGTGCTTCCACAATCATGGTCTCAATGGAATGGTACGGTATTCCCTGCGGACTAAAATAACCATTACTGGAATCATGGATATCTCCCCAAAGCTCCATGAAACGATTTTGATAGGTATCTGTCGTGGCTGCTGATACCGTCTTTGGTAAATCAGTAGCCTTAGGAAACATTAATGATGTCAGGGTCGTCGAAAATAATGCAAGTATCATCATTGACGTAATCAGATTTTTTGTCCATCTTTTGAATGTGAATTTTACTGCTCGTTTCATCATAAACCCTCCTTATTAATTTATTAGTAACTAATCTTTTAGTACTAAGAAAATTTAGAATTAACCTAATTCCCTTAGTTTGTTGTTAACATCTATCTAACAATTACTTGCGACATTCTCTATACTTAGCTGATAGACCCCAAACCCTCAACCCCTTTCCTTCAAATTTCAGTAAGTATGGTAATAGTTCGCAGCAATTGAAAGCTGCACAATTAGCTAATTTATACATAAAAAATGTCCTCCAAATTTCGTTTTCATTAAATATAACGAAATTTTGGGGGACATGTGACACCATTTTATTAAATTTGTATATTTTTCCCTATTATGTATTTAAACTCTATTTTTATCTACAAGCTGAGTATTCCAAAGGATAAAGGAACAAACAACAAATAAAGATAGTATTAATAGCTGTTGCCACTGTAAAGAAATTGGAAACGGCTTTGAGTTTTGCATTTTTAATAATTCTTTTTTTCTTCTACGATATCTTCTGGAAAAATGATGTCTGGGGAAACGATTAGAATCTAATTCAAAAGACAATTTCTCTTCTAGGTCACCTGCAGCTGTCCGTAAGGCATCTTTTAAGGTATTCATTCTTTAATTCTCTTTCTTTTCCATTAATTTTTTTACTGCTTTTCTTGCCCGACAGATATGCTGGCGTACAAGATCCTCTGTGATATTCATCAAATGGCTAATTTCTCTGTTTGATAGATCATAGACGTACTTTAATAATATTATTTCCTGGTACTCCTTCTTTAATCCCTTTAAGCTAGCTAGTAGCTCGTGATAGTCCTCATCTGCAATAATTTGATCAAGTATCAACTCCTCATTGCCAGTGACCTCATCCAATTCTTCTAGTTCAATCTCTTGCTGGAATTGCTTTTTTCGTTTTCGGTAAACGTCAATGGCAGTATTCTTAACTATAATAACGATTAAAGCCTTGGTTTTGTGACATTCGATATCCGAGATTTGCGGCAGATATTTTATTATTTTGATGATAGTTTCATTCACAACATCCTCCGCCAGATACTTGTCATGCAGAATACTATATGCAATATTGTACATTGCCCTTTCATAATATTGATATAGCCTGTCTAGCTTTCCCCCATCTCCTTCCTTATTAAATTTAGGCATAAAGTTAAACAATAATTTCATCCCCCATCTTATTAATTGTTAATAGTAACCCCTCTATTAATAAGAATTATAGCATATTTGTCATTTTTTTACACATTAATTTAAATATTTAGCAATTATTTACTATATTTGTTTATTTAATTAAACAAAGTAAACAAATTAGTAACTATTCAGAACGTTCAGAACTAAGCTTGGAAATACGACGTTTGAAACATACGGTTTCCTCGCTGTTTGCTCTCGCCAAGCAGGATATTAATAATTCATCCTTAGAAAGTAAGCATTCACGTTATTAATATCCTGCTTGGTTCTGAACAGATATACAAATTATTGATTTAGCTGTTCTTGCTGATTATATTTTAACATTAGCTATTAATTTTTTCATTTATATTTTTTCATTTATATTTTTTTCATTTAACTTAACAAAGGCATATAAATCAGCAGCATCTTTTGCAGATTTTTCATCACCTATGCCAAGAAAATATGCGACAAATAGCAACTCTATGTTTTTCATAACAACTACAAGTGCTTTAATCTCCGTGAAATTCAGCTTAGCTATAGAATGATATCCTCTCACTACCTGACGGACGATATTGTACCACTCTTTCTCCTTCAATTGAAATTTTGCATCTCCCGAATACAAACCTAAAAGAAAATAGCATAGATCAAAAATACGTATATTTCTCTGACTTAAGTCAAAGTCAATATATCCAGAAAAAGCACCCTTATCAAATAAGAAATTCCCTAAATTTACATCTCTATGAATTAATTGCTTCGGTAATTCTTCGTATACATCCGCCAATTCATTAACCGTTTCCTTTATTTCATCCTGTGTCAAATAATCAGGATTGAATTTTAGTAAATCTCTGCTAACCCAACCTCTCATTTCTTCTATCATACTATTGTTCCAATAGCTAATCTTACTTTCGCACTTCAGAAAAGCAAGGTGCAAATTTGCCAATATTCGCCCAAATTCGAAAAACCAATCCTCCTTATATTCCATTAAATTAACAATATTGCTGCCCTGTAACTTTGTGGTTAAAACATATAATTTATCCTCTGATTCCAGATAATCTCGCCCATCCGGCAGCCGAATAATACCAGGAACCGGAATCCCCTCCTCTTTTAGAGTTCTCATCATTACAATATTTCTTTGCAATGCATGTGAATCATGATACACCTTTAATATATAGGTATCATTGATGTTCCAGGCAGAGTGATAGATTTGTACTGGGTTACACTCTATTCCCCATTGTTTTATTAATTCACTTATCATAACTGTCAACGGTTCTCCTTTTCTTTTTTGTTCAAGAATAATTCGTCTTATACTTTGCGTTGATAGATGAAAACACTCTGATATCGCTAAAATATCTCCCCTTTGCATATATTCATCATAGATGCGTTGATTTCGAAGAATCATCTCCGATTTATAATTGGTCTTTTCACCCCATTTGTTTCTCTGCGTATCAACTTTTGGAATATAGAGATAGACTCCTTCTATATACCCTCTAATTTCATTTAGTAATTTCTTTGGTAGAATTTTTTGTCCGTTCACATACTTCAACTTAATCACCTCCTCTCACAGAAATTGTATCATGGTGGTAATTGTTTTACTTACTCATTCTCATTTCTGTAAGAAGTTTGAGCAAAAATTAAAGAATGTAAAAAACCCTTGCAAACAGATAGGTATTTGCAAGGGCTGATTGCTAACTATATAAGAACTGAACTACTTATTTAAATACTTAAAAGTTTTGCTACTTCCTCATCTATTACTTTTTTTTCAATGCGATCAAACAGTATACTAATTTCAGGTAATTTATGTCCCATGCTGACAAATTGCTTTTCCCATACTACTTTTATTTTTAACCATTGACAAACTTTTTCCGAGGAAAATGGTAAGAACGGAGAAAGCAACACCGCCAGATTAACAATAATCTGCACACAATTAAATAGAGTGTTACGACACGCTGTTACATCTGTAGTTCTTGTAATCCAGGGTTGCTCTGTATCAAAGAATTTATTGGCATACCTTACAAATTCAAATATCTCGTCAATTGCTGCCTTTAAATTTCCGCTTTCGATTCTTTTTCCCGTTATATGATATAATAAATCAATTTTGCTATTAATCTCCGGATACAATTCTCCCTCCGGCACCGTCCCATCTAAATACTTAGAAATAAATGCCAGAGATCGATTAACTAAATTACCGTAAGCGCCAAGTAACTCACTATTATGGCTATTCACATATTCTCGCCAGGAGAAATCAGCATCTTTCTTTTCTGGTCCATTCGCAAGGAGAAAGTAACGCAACGAATCGGAATCATAGCGATCCACAATATCTTTTACCCAAATAGCATAATTCTGACTTGTTGATATTTTTTTACCCTCTAAGGTTAAATATTCGCTGGATATAATTTCGTCCGGCAAATGCCACCCCCCTCCATTTCCAATTAATAAGGCTGGTAAAATGATAGTATGGAACGGAATATTATCTTTTCCATGCACATAATAATGCTTGGCATTCTCGCCCCACAGTTCATTGAAATCATCCTGTCTGCCAAATGCAGCCGTCTTACTGGTCGACAAATAACCGAGTACATTTTCTGCCCAAATATAAATCTTTTTATTTTCAAAGTCTTCTTTTGGAACGTCAATTCCCCATTCTAAATCACGAGTCAATGCTCTATCCCTTAACCCCTCCTTGATGTATCGGTTTGAAAATGCAATTGCATTTTTCCTCCAGTTGGGATGATTATCTACAAATGTTTTAAGCTCACTTTCCATTTTTGAAATGGCAATATAGAGATGATTGGAATTCTTATAGGATATTTTATTACCGCAAACAGCACAAACCGGTTTAATTAACCCTTCTGATTCAAGTACCGTTCCGCAGGCATCACATTGATCCCCTCTGGAATCTGCTCCACATTCCGGACATTTACCAGTTACGAACCGGTCTGCCAAAAAAGTTTTGCAATCCTCGCAATATACTTGCGGAGCTTCTTTCTCATATACAAAAGGGCTCCGATACAGCCTCTCATGAAATTCCTCAACAAACTGTTTATGCTGAATACAAGAAGTCTTAGTATATAAATCATAGCTAAAGCCTAATTTATGAAAGCATTCTATAAATTCATTATGATAGAAGTCACTAACCTCCTTAGGTGACTTATTTTCCTGCCTAGCACGTATTGTCACCGGTGTGCCATGACAATCACTACCTGATACATAATATACATTATCCCTTTTTGCCCTATGATATCTGGCAATTACATCTCCAGGCAACAGACCGGCAATATGTCCTAAGTGCAAGGAACCATTTGCATATGGCCATGCCCCACCAACTAAAATATTTTTCATCATTATACCTCATTTCTAAATTTAATTTGATAACAACTAAACGCTTAATTAAAACCCGGAAGAAACACACTACATGATTTTCTCCAGTTATCGCTGGTGCGTTCGTATCAACAAAGCTTAGCTTTGATGATACTTCACTCTACCTTCGCGTAATAAAAAAGCCCTCCTCTCTGAAAAATTGCTTTTTCAGGGACGAGAGCTAAGCTTCGTGTTACCACCCTAAATTCACCTATACCTCACGCTATAGGCCTTATCAACTACGGATGAGAAATGATTCATCGATAGTATATCACTGTAACGGGTGCACCCGTCGTAGCCTAAACACAAAGTTTCGGTACGCAGCTCTGAGGCCATATTCAATCATTGTATAATTTTCCTCAATTTCACCAGCCTGAGGTCTCTGTAAAAACGCAAATGATTTACTCTTCTCTTCAATGCCTTTATTTATAAATTGTAAATT
>JAFACO010000481.1 GCA_023425485.1 Bacillota bacterium | reverse complement strand
GTTTTATGACACTGCCCCTGGAAGGAAGGTCCATTATGGCAGAAGCAGGTAAATATACTTCATATCCAATTTGACCCACTTCCAGCACCACATAGTTTTCCTTTATTTCGGCCAGTTCTCCCTTTAGATAACCTATCATCCTAACACCTCATCTGTATCCTTACTTCTTACTTATTACTTCTTATAGAAAAACTCTAACCCTAAGTCGAACAAGCAAAAGCTAACTTTATTCAGACAAACGTTCAAACGTTCCTTTTGAAACGTTAAGTCGTCCCTCTTTCACATAATTCAAAACCTCAAAAGCAGTGATGCCCAGTGCTTCTGAAATCTGTAAAGCATTACTGTTAGGAAATTCTTTCAGATAAGCCTCAATATCATCAAAATGATCACGATCAATTTCCTTGCAGGCACTACAGGCATAGGTCTTATACCTGGATTGAAATACTTTTTGACAATGTTTACAAACATTGGTATGCATGATTTCAACTCCTTCTTTGGGGATGCATTATCTGTTTATTTGCAAAACTGCTTATTAAATTTTATTACATTAAGGTTGAGAACAAATTCAATACTTTTTCATACATCTTAATCCAAACCGGTCTTTGCTTCCATTCTGCAAGTGACATCTCATGTGATAGCTCCATGGTGACAAGAAGATCATCTCTGATGGTCTGTACTGTATTTTTATCACAGATCCATACTCCACATTCATAATGAAGATGAAAACTACGATAATCCATATTTATCGTTCCGATAATTGCACTGTCTTCGGTCAAAATAGTTTTTGCATGAATAAAGCCAGGTGAATATTCAAAAATTCTTACACCTGCTTCCAGTAATCTACCATAATTATAGGTGGTCAGTACCTTCACATTCTTCTTATCCGGTATAAAGGGAGTGATAATTCTTACATCAATACCGCTTCGTGCCGCAGTAATCAATGCATCCCTCATATCATCTTCAATTATAAGATACGGGGTAGTAATGTACAATACCTTCTTTGCATAATATATCATTTGCTTATAAGTATCTTCAATTGGATTCCTGGGATTATTCGCAGGTCCGTCCGAGATTACCTGGCAATATACATCGTTTTCTTCAAACACCTTTGATGGACGGTAAGGGTTATAGTCCATAGGGGTTTCTCCACTAGAAACCTCCCACATTTGCAAGAAGGTAACTGTTAACCCCCAAACTGCATCCCCTTCCACACGAACCGCATTATCCTTCCAAACCCCATAGCGGTCAACAAGATTAACGTATTCATCTGCAAGATTCATGCCTCCGGTAAAACCAATATTACCATCAATAACGATTATCTTTTGATGGGATCGGTAGTTCATATAAAGTTTATCTGTATATTTATGGATTGGATTGAAGGCTCGCACTTGCATACCTTCGTGTTCCAAGCTTCTTTTAAAATGCGTCGGTGTACGAAGTGTCGCACCAAAATCATCGTATAAGAACTTAACTTCCACTCCTTCACGCATTTTCTTAAGTAAAACCTCGTGCATTCTCCTCCATAAAACTCCATCTGCAACAATAAAGAAATTAAGAAGAATGAATTTCTCAGCACGCTCCATTTCTAAAAAGATGGCTTCAAAGACATCCTCACCCATGGGATAATATTCTATTTTATTATTTTTAAATAAAGGGAAAGAATTGGATTCCAAAAATTTAGCCAATCTGCTTTTAGTCGGATACTTATTTTCAAATCGTTCGGAAACCTCTTTATTAAACTCCAAAAATTGTGCACCACGCTGCAACTTTTGCAATATATGAAGATCAATTTTCCTCCTGCGTCGGTTCCCCTATAGAACAAACATAATATGCCCTGTAACAGGAAGCGCTGCTATAATACAAATCCAGCTAATTTTATAGGAATTATTTCGATTATCATTCACAAGACCGATTACAATAATAATACTTAACACCTGAATACCCGAATATAGATAAATTGTATAACCTCTCAGAGCATAGGTTAAAGAAATAATCATGGCAAATTGAGCTAACACAAGCAACCCCACAAGTGTGGCTTTTAAAAACCCACTTAAATTGCCTTTCAAAGTTCCTTTCACTTCTTCTCTAATATCTTTACTCAATGCACGTACTCCTTTTCTGCCCAATGTCTCACGCAAATCTCTTAATGCTGTCTCCAGTTTTCTTACCCTCATATTAGGGAAAGCCTCAAGAAAACGTATGTGGGTCTTTTGTATTTTAATGCTCTGATATCTTCCTATAAATTCTTTTAAACCAGTAGGAATCTCAGGCACATTTTCTTTCAACTCTGAAATAATCCTAACCATTCTTAAATTAGAAAGTTTCTCCAGTATATCTTCGCCTGTTTCGTAAACCCTACTGGTGCTAATATATTCGGTGATATCTTCTCGTAGTCGTTTCAATCTACTTAAAACTTTACGAAGTTCTATTGTAGAAATTATAGTTAAAGTAATATCGGTAAGAATAAGCGGAATTACTACATATCCAATAATTTCACCGATTTGTCTTGGAATTATTCCAAGTAAGTAGTGTATTGCCGGATGCATGAAACAGACCATTATTACTGAAAGCAATCCCCAAAATAAAGATACAATAACACTAATTCTACCATTCAAATTCAAAGGAAAATTGCTATAGTCCCACCATCTTGTATGAAATGTTACCTCCATTAAAAGAGAGGTTATGTACTCTAAAACTGTAGCTAGAAGACAACCTGCAAAAAAAACAATTAACAGATTACTTCGATAATCCCATAAAACCAGGTAAACTATCACTGCTCCAAATCCGTAGATAGGAATTATTGGTCCAGTTAAAAACCCTCGATTAATTAACTTCTTCTCCTGTATAGATATCAGACAACTCTCATAAACCCAGCCAATTACACTATATATAAGTAACATATAAAAAAGATAATATAGTTCTTGTCCAAAAATTTCTACATTCCACATCCCAAAGTCCCCCATGCTTTATCTGAATGCTACTATTCAGCATATCCACTATTCTAGCATAGGAATGTTAAAATTTCATTAAAATTTTCTAACATTTTCCTTTATAAATCAGCTTGTATCATAAGAATTAATAGCCCATCCTTTTCTTCTTACCCTTGCTGTGGTAAAATGTCTTTAATGAATCTGAAAGGAGCGTCTTAATGTTAATAAGAAATGACAATCAATTTCCAATGCCAGCCTATCCCATAGAAAACGATTATGATCTTAAGCAAATTGCATTTTTTGATATTGAAACTACGGGTTTTGCGGCTGACACGACTTATCTATATCTGATTGGTTGCGCATACTACAGCGAAGGCTCCTTTCACTTAATTCAATGGTTCAGCGAGGGTATTCAGGAGGAGGCGCTGCTCATTACCTCTTTTTTTGAATTTATTAAAAACCATCGAGTATTGTTTCATTATAATGGTAACGGATTTGATATTCCATATTTACAACGTAAAATTGCTAAGTTAAATCTCAGCTATAGCTTTGATCCATTTGAAAGTGTTGATATCTATAGAAAAATTCTGCCCTATAAAAAGATCTTTAAAATAGATAGTCTCAAACTTAAATCCCTGGAAACATTCTTGAATATTCATCGACATGACCCTTTTAGTGGTGGTGACTTAATTCAAATTTATCAGGGTTACCTTGGAAAAAAACATTATGAAACCTTAAAAGCCTTTCGAAACCCAGAGCTTCAACTCCCCTCTCCAAGTGAAGCCGAGCTTCTCCTAGGTCAGTTATTACTCCATAATTCCGAGGATATTCAAGGATTATTATCAATTAGTTCTATTTTATCCTATATTGACCTGTTTGAAAAGCCTATTCATATTATAAAAGCTGTGATAGAAAATGGATTATTAAGAATTCGCTTTGAAATATCTGCTTCCCTACCCACTCCTATTCACTGTAGAAATGAATTTGCACAGCTTGCTGCTCATAAAGAAGAAGCCGTTTTATCAGTAGAAATCTATGAAGGTGTACTAAAATATTATTTTGATAATTATCGTGATTACTATTACCTTCCTCTGGAGGATTGTGCAATCCATAAAAGCGTTGCACACTTTGTTGACAAGGATCATAGAGTAAAAGCAAAGCCTTCCACTTGTTACACGAAAAAGCAGGCTATCTTTGTACCACAGTATGAACCATTAATTACACCAAATTTTAAACTGGAGTTTACAGATAAGATATCATTTTTAGAAGTTCACACTGACTTTCTATTACAAGAAACAAACTTGGAACTGTATGTGAAACATATGATGGCGCATATGCTATAGATTCCTGCATCATGAATAAACGATAAGTTGCATTTAATGCATGGATAGTATTAATTAAGTTCTAGCATTAAACAGGAGAAACTCGCTTAGCGAGTTTCTCCTGTTATAGTAGGTATGTTCGTATTTTATCTTTATAAATATCTCTCATTAAGCTATTCTTCGCTCTCTTCTTTCTTTTTGAACTCTACATCCGCGTCCATTTCTTCTACTTCTTCTAGATCTTGCATGTGGTTTGATTCTGGATGTTCCTTCATATATTTTCTTGATTCTATTAGCGATTTTATATTGTCTCCTAATAAAAAAATACATACGCCTATTGCAATAAGCATCCAAAATGTAAGACTATTTTTATTCTGTCTATCACGAAAACTAACATAAATATCAGACCCATTAGATGTATATAATGGGTCACCAAGAAATGTCTGAAATCGCAAAAGGATATAGAGCATAATTGACGTTGGTATTAATACCACCAATACCATTAATATCCTTTTTAGATAATACATTGTTACAAATTTCATAATAAGCCCTCCCTTATTTATCAGAGGAATTAGCGGCAACTATAATAAATCCTATAATTCCCAACAGCACTCCTATATACCATAATAAAGACTCTAAAGTAATTGCAAAAATTAATCCTAAGAAAATCAGTGCAAACCCCACATTTTGTTTTTTCATAAGCTATCTCCCATTAATTTTATTTGTTAAAAGCCTTACTTAACTTATACTCAAGTTCAATTACCTTTTCTTTAATCGATGGTACTAATTTAACTTTCTGCAGCTTATTTACAATATGCCAACTTCCTTCATAATCAGCTTCATTAAATAAGATTTCAGCCTTTAAATAATCTATAGTGTCTTTCAAATGTGGAATGTCGCCTAGTTTTGCTGCCTTTTCATAATAGAATTTTGCCTTTTCTAGCTGTTTTTCAGCTAAAAATCGGTATACCATATTAATCGCATATGCAGCACCTAACATAGGATGATGTTCATTTTGCTGAAATAGTGTTTGATTAGAATCTATCACTTTAATAGCCTTCTCTATCTCACCCATATTAAAAAGTATCGCATATAAATTATTATAATAAACTGCTTTCATTATCGTACTAATATTTTTAGGATTAACAGATAATAGGACTTCATGGGCTTTTTCGTATTCCCCATTTTCACAATATCCTGCCGCTAATGAAATCTTATAATAGTTTCTAGTCTTTTTATCCTTGAGACTCTTAAGCAACTTTTCTAATTCTTTTATAAATCGTCCTGGGTCCTTATCGACTTGTAATATCGGCAAAATCAATCCATATTTCTTCTGAAATCTTATAGACTGTATTGTGTATGGAGCAAATATTATAATTAATAATGCAATACCTAAGATATTTACGATCCATTCTTCGCTTCTATTTAAACTAAGACCATTTTTTATTAAGCTAAACCCAAGTGCTCCTAAAAGTACTAAAACATATATTAATTTTGAATTCATTAATTCCTCTTCCCCTTATCATTAAGTAATGTTAATGTATATAGCGTACACCATTTTTTACCACATATCAATATATGTTTGCATCAATAATGACACCTATATGAAACTATATATCACAGAAATAATGTGATAAGATTATTCAATATAATTTGTAAAACCTATTGACTCTTAACTTAACTTTAGGATTAGAATGCTATCGAAAGGTACTTTTCAAATCTATTTACGGAGGTGATAAGCATGAGAATCGGAGAATTTGCTGAAGCATGTAAAACAAGAATATCTGTGCTAAGACAATCATTTAACTTTAAAAAATGGTATAAATCGATGTAAACCACAAAAAAAGACTCTCCGAGATACCCCGGAAAGTCTTGATTTTTCAATTATTCAGCTGCAGAAATGATTTCTTTCTTATTGTAAGAACCACAAGCCTTACATACTCTATGAGGAACCATAAGCTCTCCACACTTGCTGCACTTAACTAAGTTAGGAGCAGTCATCTTCCAGTTAGCTCTACGGCTGTCTCTTCTTGCCTTTGAATGTTTACCCTTAGGACAAATTGACATTGTCTCACACCTCCTTAAAGTTGTTAAATATATCACGGATTACTGACATTCTAGGATCATAAACTGTCACATCACAGTCACAGGATTTCTCATTCAAATTCGTTCCGCAGTTTTTGCAAAGACCTTTGCAATCCTCGTCACATAAAAGTTTCATGGGAAATTCCATTAATATTTCGTCACTAATTAATGTGTCCACATCCAGATTGTATCCAATAATATAATTTGTTTCATCCAGACCTTCTGCGCGTTGTTCTTCCGTTAAATTGAAGTCAACTTCCTTCTGGAAGTTGATATCCATAGGATAAATCAATTCCTTTAGACATCTGCCACAGAATAGGTTCAGAGAAATATTCGTATTGCCCTCAATCAAAACGGTCTTGTTACCCAAGTTCGTTATGGTGAGGTTAACCGGTTCCTTATGAACGAATTCATAAGAATCGCC
>JAFACO010000457.1 GCA_023425485.1 Bacillota bacterium | reverse complement strand
GATCAGGACCGCATGAAGCAGGTAATCGTCAACCTATTTACGAATGCTATTAAATATTCCAGTGAAGGTAGTTCAATCGCCATAGAATTGTTTGAGACAAAGGATACCGCTGGTTTTTATATGCAGGATAATGGAATTGGTATAGCAAAAGAGGAACTGCCATATATTTTTGAGCGCTTTTATAGAGCGGATAAATCTCGTAATCGATTAACAGGTGGGACAGGAATAGGACTTACAATTGTAAAATCCATCGTGGAAGCTCATGGAGGTAAAATAACAGTAGAAAGTAACTTGAATGAGGGCAGCAGATTCTGTGTGGTATTACCGAAGATGTAGAATGGGTTTATCCATTATATCAAATGTGATAATTCAGCGGGTCTATTTTCGATGCGCGTAATTTGATCGGCCGATACGAACTGAAACCTTATTAAGTGCGAAAAAACAAATTAGACATTGTTCTTTTTGTGGATAAGAAATTAAGTTTAGATAGTCAGCTCTTATTTGGTTCGCTACATCTTGATGAGACAGAACGAAAAAGTGACCTTTACTAAAAGAAGTTTAATAGGAAATTCTTCTCGAAATTATTGAAATTTAATTTGCTTAAGCTATAATAGTGGGTAGTTGTATTATCTACAATTATAGCTTATTTTTTTAAAAGATATGCTACACCATAAATTTCCATGGCTAACATTAAAAAAATACTAAGAATATTCATCCATGTTGCCGATATTAATTGTAGTTAAGGGTTTAAGGGAGGTAAAAGTACATATGAAAATGAAAAAAATACTAAAATCGTTGTTATATAGCTTAATACTAGCTTTAATTATATTACCATTCACTGGTACACCAGCAAAAGTATTTGCTGCATCCGCTGCAGATTATGGTTTTGTACAATCAGGTACATCAAAGCCAGTTGGAAGTGAATATGAAATAACGCAATCCTCGACTACCTTTAATATTACAGGTACATTAGAACCAACTGCAACCATTCAATGGTCCACGTCACAGAAGAAAGTTGTAGATATTGATACAAGCACAAGTAATCCGAATAGTTTTGTGACACTGCTTCGTAAGGGACCAGGATATTCTACTATAACGGCAACAATAAAGCAAAGCTGGGGTACCATCAATATCAGTTTTGCAGTGAAAGTTGGACTTGCCTTTGATGCGCAAAGATCTGGGCTGACCACTATAACGACCACAGAAAATAAAGTATTATTACTGGATTCAAATATGGATACGACAGCACCGGCAATCCAAAAAAGATTATACTTAAAATATGTTACTGAGGTGGATACTGAGCCTACTACGGATGATTTGGATGATGTGGTGGAGTGGAAAAGTTCTAATATCGGTGTGGCAACTGTAGATGAAACAGGTATGGTAACTGTTGTTGGAGCAGGTACTGCAACAATTACGGTAACATCCAAGACCTGGTCCACCAGTGATAAAGCGATGGTAGTGACCATTCCAGTTGTTGTAAAGCCACATTTCAGTCTTACAATACCAGATTCCGCTGGTCAAAATGTAACTTATAATTCCACAGCTGATAAGAATCAGGCTTCCGCTATTGTTTCTGGAGTTCCCTCCAGCTTTACCATTAATTCCAGTGCTTCCCTTGGTACTAATTTAAAATGGGTGGTATATGACAATAAGGGTAATTCCATAAAAGAAGGAGATTCTACCCTGATGTCTTATAATGTAAGTGACATCAGCGGTAACGTTACCTTTAGAAATGTAAAAGCAGGTTCTTATGAAATATATGCATATTCAGATGCAAAATATATCGGGAATACAAATATACCCTATGCTTATATGAAAGTCGTAGTTCCAATTGTATTCAATAATTTAAATCTTGTTATGACAGTTGGAGATACCTACAATTTGATTGCAAATTCAAACATAACCGGAGTAAATATGTTTACAGCACCGGTTTATGTTGAAGGAAGTCAGAATACCGCACTTCTTGATACCAAGGATTATGTAATAACGGCGAAGCGAAATGGTACTGTAACTATTAAGCTGTCCTATAATACAACGCAGAACCAATATGGAGATGAAACCGTTGTTGCAGATATATTTATACATATCAGAGTAATTGACGGAATTGCACTAAGCACTTCCGATGCTACCATTTATACGAAGGGTACCCTGCAATTGAATGCAATCGTAACGGATAACACCTATCCAATTGTATGGAGCACAAGTGATCCAAAGGTAGCAACCGTAGAAAATGGTTTAGTAACAGGTGTAGCTAAGGGAACAGCAACAATAACAGCTCAGCAAAATATTAATGGTATCGTTAAATCTGCAACCTGTAAAATTACGGTTCAGCAATCAGTAACTAGTATTGTTCTTGACCCGGCAAAGTTAAATCTTGCCATCGGAGAATCTGCAACCATTACTGCTACTGTTACACCGAAGGATTTGACTAATATAAATCTTCAGTGGAGATCCTCTGACACGAGTGTGGTTGTAGTGACTAACCCATACGCCTTAACTGCAGTTATTAAAGGTGTTGCTGGGGGAACAGCCGTAATTACAGCAATTAATCAGGATAATGTTGTTGTCGGCTATTGTCATATAACTGTAAGACAACCAGTAACAAGTATTGTATTATCCGAAACCTCGGCCATAGTAAGTATGGCATCAAAATACTTACAGCTACGAGCTTCGGTTTATCCAACTACTGCATTGAATAAGGAGGTACTTTGGTCTTCCACCGATACAAAAAAAGCGACTGTAGATGCTAACGGTAGAGTAACGTTTATAAAATCTGGAACGGTTACAATTATAGCAACCTCTGCGGATAATCCTGCAGTTACAGCGATGTGTAACCTTACAATTGATGTTCCCGTGGTATCCATTGCGCTGGATGAAACCACAAAGACAATGTATGTGGGTGAAACAGCAAGATTAACCTATGTACTCCTTCCAGTAAATGCTGCTAATACAGGAGTAACTTGGACCTCCACCAATACATCAGTTGTTACAGTTGATGCATCGGGTAAGGTGACTGCTAAGAGCGTTGGAACGGCAACCATTATATTGAAAACCTCGGATGGAGCATATTCGGCATATTGCAATATTACAATTAGAAGTGTGGCAACGGGTGTAAAATTAGATTTATCGGATTTAAAACTTAAAGTAGGTGAATACTATGTCTTTAAAAAGACTTTGACACCAGCGAACAGTACAGACAACGAGCTTATTTGGGAATCCAGCGATACGAAGATAGCAATTGTCGATAACGAAGGTAAAGTAACTGGTAAAGGGGCTGGCTCAGCAATTATCATGGTAAGAACAGTTGCAGGAGCAGTAGCCTATTGCAAGGTAACAGTAACACAACCTGTTCAAGGTCTCTTATTAAACTTTTCTGAAAAGACCATCTTTGTTGGTAATAAGTTCACTCTTGAAGTATCCATTACACCAAGTAATGCATCACAGCTCGGTGTTACCTGGAAAAGTTCTAATGAAAAGGTAGCTACAGTTAACAGCAAGGGTGAAATAACAGCTATTAAAGGCGGTTCAGCAGTTATTTATTGTACTACGGTAGATGGTGGTTTAAGAGATACCTGTGTCATTCTGGTCAGAGAACCAGTTACAACAGTTAAGCTTAATTATTCCAGTTACAGGCTTGGTAAAGGAAGGTCGTTAAACCTTGTAGCAAAGATAACAACGGAATCTGCAACTAATCCAGGATTAGTGTGGAAATCAAGTAATCCTAGTGTGGCAACCGTTAACCAGAAGGGAAAAGTTACTGGTATTAAGAATGGTTATACAACCATTACGGCTACCACTACCGATGGAAGTGATGTGGAAGCATCAGCAACAATACGAGTAGTGACGCCAGTTAGCAGTCTTTCCATAAGTACAAGCTATATGACAATGTTTGTTGGCGATACCAGAACAATAAAGGCAACATTAAAACCATCCAATGCAACCTTTAAGACAGCGAAATGGACCTCAAGTAATAAATCCATAGCAATCGTCGATGAAAAAGGTGTGGTTACTGCATTAAAGGACGGAGAAGTAACAATTACAGCATCTGCTATGGATAATAGCGGGAAAAAGGCCATTTGTGTTATAACGGTCAATAAACGGGTCCCAGCAACTGGCATTACATTACAGGATAAAAAGTTAACCCTTGTAGCAAGGGAAAGTAAGATTGTTTCTGTAGTCTTAGCTCCTGCTAATGCAGACAAAGATATTACCTGGAGCTCGGATAGTCCGGCAGTTGCTTCTGTGGATAAAAAAACTGGCAGGATTGTTGCAAAGTCACCTGGAACTGCCTATATCACCGCAATGACAGGTTCAGGTAAGACAGCTACCATTGAGGTAACAGTTATTGGTCTGAATATTACTAGCCTTACCTTGGAACAATATACTACAATGGAATATCCATTGGTGGTGGAAGGTGCTACAAGTACAGTAAAATGGAGTATTGATAATCCAAAGATAGCGATCGTAACAAATGGTAGAGTAAGTACCAGAGCTGTTGGAACAGCCACAATCACTGCTATGGTCAATGGTAGTAAGTTGACGTGTAAGCTAAGAGTTACAAAGATTAGTTGATGCTTAATATAGTTGATGCAAAAGATAGTTGAGGCATTATTAACCTCAAGATATAAAAAAGATATAAAATTTAGAAAGCTGTCTGCGATGTTTATTCATCCAAGGCAGCTTTCGTCAGATAAAGTAAATAATTTATGAAGTTAAATAAGAAGTACAGGAAAAGGAGGGGAATTCTAATGTATTTAGTTAGTGCCTGTTTGGCGGGTATTCCATGCAGATATGATGGAAAAGGTTTTGTAGATAAAACAGTAATGGACTTAGTAAACCAGGGAGAAGCAATCTTAGTTTGTCCTGAAGTACTGGCTGGATTACCAACACCTAGACCTCGGTGTGAGAGAAGAGCAAACGAAGCAAATAAACAAACTAATAATAAGAGGGAAAGATTCGATACTCAGATAAATAAAGAGGAAGGTGTTATTGAGGACAATCAGATTCAGATTATCTGTGAGGACGGGCGTGACCTGTCCAAAGAATTTTTCCAGGGAGCACAGAAGGTACTGGAGATTGTCCAAGCAGCTAATATAACAATGGCTATATTAAAGTCAAAAAGTCCTTCCTGTGGAAAAGGATTCATTTATGATGGAAGTTTTACAGGAACGCTGACAAAAGGGAATGGTGTGACTGCCGAGCTACTCATACAGAATGGAATAAAGGTAATAACAGAAGATGAGGTGCAGCTTTTATAAGACCAAAACGAACGCTACTTGAATTGCAAATAGTTATACTGCTGTAAAATAATATAAAATATTGCTGTTTTTAACAAGAAATCATCTTTTGATTGAATTAAAAAAAGCCTTATGTTAAAATATAATCAGAACATATGTTTTTTAAAGTGAAATTTCTTCCACACCATCGATTAATCTTCGAAGAAATGAGGGATAGATAGTGTTAGTCAGTCTGCATGTTAAAAATTTTGCTATAATCAATGAAATAGAAGTATATTTTAACGATAATCTTAATATTATGACGGGCGAAACCGGAGCTGGTAAATCAATCATAATCGGATCTATTAATGCTGCTCTTGGTGCAAAGGTGAATAAGGATATTGTACGTAATGGTGCAGATTATGCTCTGGTTGAACTCATTTTTGATACAAAGGAAGCTACAGTTTTTCGACGTATGGAGGAATTAGATGTTCCTGTGGAAGGTAATCAGATCATAATATCTCGTAAGATAATGGCGGGTCGTAGTGTCTGTAAAATAAATGGTGAAAATGTGACTGCCTCTGTTTTATCAGAAATCACAGGATTACTGATTGACATCCATGGGCAGCACGAACATCAGTCTTTATTACATAAGGCAAATCACTTAGAGATTGTGGATCGATTTGCAAAAGATGAGATTGGTGGATTGAAACAGCAGTTAGAACTTGCCTATAAAGAATATAGAAGATTGAAAATTGAATTAGAACAATCGGGAATAGATGAAGAAAAAAGGCTTCGGGAGATTTCGTTTTTAGAGTATGAGCTGGATGAGATTACAAAGGCAAACCTGTTAGAAGGTGAAGATGAGGAATTAGCAATTAAGTATAAGAAGTTATCCAATGCTAATGCTATCTCTGTAGGGTTAGAGCATATCTATCAGTTTACAGGGAATGATGCTGCTGGAGCAGGAGATCTCATGGGACGAGCTTTAAGGCAATTGTTAAAACTCGCAGATTATGATGAGGCTATACGAAGTTATTTAGATCAGCTGACAGAAATTGATGGATTGATGAATGATTTTAACAGAGATATATCACAGTATCTGGCCGATCTTGAGAAACCGGAAGAAGAGCTTATGGAAGTAACCAAACGATTGGACTTAATCAATCATCTAAAATCGAAATTTGGTAATTCCCTTCAAATAATAAAAAATTATGCGAAAGAATGTGAACAGAAACTAGAAAAGTATCGTGATTACGATATCTATATGGATAAACTTAATAAATCATTTAATAAAGCGGAAGATGAGTTGAAGGAACTATCCACTCAACTGTCAAATATTCGTAAGAGTAAGGCAAAGGAATTAAACGTTAAAATAAGTGAGGCTTTAATCTCATTGAATTTTCTGGATGTTAAATTCGAAATGATCTTTCAACAAATGGAACATTATACAACAAACGGTTTTGACGATGCTGAATTTATTATTTCTACCAATCCTGGAGAAAGCATGAAGCCTTTGTCAAAAGTGGCATCCGGTGGTGAATTATCCAGAATTATGTTAGGTATAAAATCTGTGTTAGCGGATAAAGATGAAATTGAAACACTGATTTTCGATGAAATAGATGTTGGTATTAGTGGAAGAACTGCACAGAAGGTATCAGAACAGTTAGCATTAATTGCTAGAAATCATCAGATTATTTGCATCACACATTTGGCACAAATAGCTGCCATGGCGGATACTCATTATATAATAGAGAAGCAAACCGATGGATTATCTACTCAAACAATAATTAAAAAATTAAATCAAAAAGAAGAAGTAGAGGAATTGTCCAGAATTCTTGGAGGTGCTGAAATTACGGACCGTGTGAAAGAAAGTGCAAAAGAAATGAAAGAATTAGCATTAGCTACTAAAAAATACAAGCTTTAAAAATTGAAAATTACGTATACTAAAATCATGGATATACAATACTATTGTGGGATATACAATACGGTTGTATATCCTTTTTTGATGTAAGAAAACTAGAGAGACACTGCATCAAAGAACTTCAAATTAAGCAACAACCTTTAATATATTTTAAGACAGCAAGTGCGTGCATGAAAAAAAGAGGTATGAGGTGAAAGGATGAGGGTAAACAAAATATATCGAAAGTTTTTAATCTGTTTGTTTATAGTAAATATTGTTGTGTTGGCATTTTTTATTTATTATTACATCGAAAAAAGTATACCAAATGAAATTAAACTAGTGGTGGGAACGGAGCAAGACTTCGACTTCAACATGCCCATGCAAGCTAATATTGAAACAGAGGATGTTGGAGTTATAAGTGTAAATGATCTTAGGGTTCCGGCTAATCAAATTGATATTGATTTAAATCAACCATTTACATTAGAATCTTCTCAAACAGGGAAGTATAATGTGAGTTTAAAGCTTTTCGGTATTATTGATTTAAAAAACATTTCACTGGATGTAATAGAAACAAATGAATTGATTCCATGCGGTTATCCAATTGGTATTTATGTTGAAACTGATGGACTTCTGGTATTAGGTAGTGGACGAATAACAGGTGCCGACGGTCTCAACCATGAACCAATTAGCAACAAATTAAAATCTGGGGATTATATATTAGAAATAAATAATATAAAACTTACAGAAAAAAGTGAATTAATAGATGAAATACAAAAATGCGAGGGCAATGATGTAACTTTATTGGTTAGAAGAAATGAGGAAGATTTTACGGTTAGGGTTACCCCTGTAAAAACCTCGAGTGGTTCTTACAAAATAGGTGCATGGATTAGAGATAATACGCAGGGTATTGGAACGCTTACTTTTATAACTACTGATGGACAATTTGGTGCTTTAGGTCATGGTATCACCGATATTGATACCGGTCTATTAATGGATGTAAAGCAAGGCTCTATTTATACAGCAGAGATTATGTCAATTATTAAAGGTAAAGAAGGAGCACCGGGGGAATTAATAGGTATGATTCGCCAAAATGACAGGTTTCGAATAGGTAAAATTACGAACAATACCTATCAAGGGATATTTGGTAGAATTGGAGGAAATTATGAGGAAGACCCATTACTGAAACCTCTAGAGATAGGATTGAAACAAGAGGTAAAGAAGGGGAAAGCAGTCATTCGCTGTACAATTGATGATAAAATAGAAGATTTTAATATTAGCATTGAGAGTGTTGATGTTAGCAATAGTAATCATAGTAAAGGCATTGTTTTGCGCATCACAGACGAAAGATTATTAAATATGACAGGCGGAATTGTTCAAGGTATGAGTGGAAGCCCAATTATCCAAAATAACAAGATAATAGGTGCTGTTACGCATGTATTTATACAGGATTCAACGAAAGGTTATGGTACTTTCATAGAGAACATGGTAAATAATTTAGAATAAGGAAATGTTTTGTTATAATAAGAAGTCGACGAAATGCGCTAATAAAATAATAAATTTTATCCAATCTTACAGCATATTAATTGATTAAAATATATCATAATACAAAATATTGTGGTGGCCTCTTTTTCTTCGATTTATTCCCTTTTTTCACTGTCGAATGGTGCGACAAGAATAGTTTGATACTTTGAATCCGAGCAGATATAATTCATTTATGGTAAAAATTTACAAGACAAATCTGGTTGAATTTGGATGTAGCTTTTTGGGATATTGTGTTGATAATTGCCTAATAGTGTAAAAGTTTAATAAAAAACGTCATAATTTGTTTGATAATATTTGGTAATTATGCTATTGCGATTAAGATTGACGCTAATTTATGCAGGTTATATAATAGATTCATAACAACATGAAAACCAAAAAAGCTACACATGATTCACGAACAGTGATGTACCTAATACAGACAACCTAATGTTTATAAGGCACTAAGGGAACGAAAAAAATGGCGCGAAATTAATGATTATGGAGGTTGGAAAAGTAATATGAGTAAGATTAATGTAGCTATTGTTGATGACAATGAGAGGATGGTAAACCTTCTCGAGGATATTTTAAAGGCAGACGCAGATATCGAGGTTGTGGGGAAATCCGAAAATGGAATTGATGCGTTGGACATGATCAAAGAGAAGAAGCCTGATGTGGTTTTACTTGATCTTATTATGCCGAAGTTGGACGGGCTAGGTGTAATGGAAAAAATCAGGAAAGATGCAGATATTAAAAAATCACCATCTTTTATTATTATCACAGCAATTGGACAAGAAGGTGTAACAGAAAGTGCTTTTGAATTAGGTGCTAATTATTATATTATGAAGCCTTTTGATAATAGTGTAGTGTTATCAAGAATTAAGGCAATGAAAGTTGATTATCATAGCAGACTTATTGATAATCATAAAGTAAGTACATATGAAAATAAGTCTGTTTACATGGAAAGAAATTTGGAATCGGATGTAACTAACATTATTCATGAAATTGGTGTTCCAGCACATATTAAAGGATACCAATATCTAAGAGATGCTATTATGATGTCTGTTAATGATGCGGAGATGTTAAATTCCATTACAAAGCTTCTTTATCCATCAATTGCAAAACGTCATAAAACTACTCCAAGTAGAGTAGAAAGAGCTATTCGTCATGCAATTGAGGTAGCTTGGAGCAGAGGTAAAATGGAAATGATTGATGAATTATTTGGTTATACTGTAAGTAATGGAAAAGGGAAACCAACAAATTCTGAATTCGTTGCATTAATTGCTGATAAAATCAGATTAGAATATAAATTAAGATCATAATTTTTTTGGTCAATTTAAAATTGGATAAATATGGACGTGCTATTAAATGTAATTACGTTTTGGCACGTCCATATTAACATGAAACGAATAAATAGTTTAGATGTATATCTTTTGGGCTTTTTTGAAATAATAATTCCGTAGGTTAACTTTATTATATTAATCATAAGTTCTAAAATTCTAAATTTATTTAAAGATATTAATTGTATACTTTTAGTAATAAATGTATAATAAAAGCAATGATAATTAGTATAAACTATAAATTTGCACAAAAGGTAGATGCTTTTTTAATGAAAAATCAACATAATCATAATATTGAGAAAATAGGAAAAGAAAACCTTGAAATTTAATTCAAAATTAGGTAAAATAAATCTGGATTGAGATTTTTTTGTCAATGTAAATGTTATATTTATTTTGATTAATTACTGCCATAAGGCAGTAAATTATATATTAAACTTTTAGGAGGAATATAATCATGGCAGTAAAAGTAGCAATTAATGGTTTTGGACGTATCGGCCGTCTTGCTTTCAGACAGATGTTCGGCGCAGAGGGTTATGAAGTAGTAGCAATCAACGATTTAACAGACGCTAAAATGTTAGCTCACTTATTAAAATACGATTCCGCACAGGGTAGATATGCGAAAGCTGATACAGTAGTAGCAAAAGAAAATTCTATCGTTGTTGACGGAAAAGAAATCCAGATCTATGCTGAGAAAAATCCTGCTGATTTACCTTGGGGCAAAATTGGCGTAGACGTAGTTCTTGAGTGTACAGGCTTCTTTGCTTCTAAAGCAAAATCACAAGCTCATATCGATGCAGGTGCAAAGAAAGTTGTTATTTCTGCTCCAGCAGGTAATGATCTTCCTACTGTTGTTTTCAGTGTTAATGAGAACATCTTAACATCCAGCGATACTATTATTTCTGCAGCTTCTTGTACAACAAACTGCTTAGCTCCTATGGCAGATACATTAAATAAATTAGCAACAATCGAAAAAGGCTTCATGACCACAATTCATGCTTACACAGGTGACCAGATGACTCTTGATGGTCCTCACAGAAATGGTGACTTAAGAAGAGCACGTGCTGCAGCTGTAAATATTACACCTAACTCCACAGGTGCTGCTAAAGCAATTGGTCTTGTAATTCCAGAATTAAGTGGTAAATTAGACGGTGCTGCTCAAAGAGTTCCTGTTCCTACAGGTTCTACAACAGAGTTAGTTGCAGTTGTTAACGGTAAGGTTACAGTTGATCAGGTTAACGCAGCAATGAAAGCAGCAGCTAGTGCATCCTTCGGTTATACAGAAGATGAGATCGTTTCTTCTGACGTTATCGGTATTACTTATGGTTCCTTATTTGATGGAACACAGACTAAGATCACTGATCTTGAGAATGGCAAAACTTTAGTAAAGGTTGTTTCTTGGTATGATAATGAGAACTCCTATACTAGCCAGATGGTTAGAACTATTAAATATTTTGCTGAATTAGCGTAATTAGTTCAACAAGGTTTATCTAATGATGCTTCATTGATCCATCATGGGTCCGGTCTTTTAGGACCGGACCTTTTTTAATAACATAGGAAATTCCACAGAATTTCCTATGTTATTAAAAGCCCTTTGGGCTAATGATGCGTAGCTACGCGCGCGGAACAAAAGGTGTGCTTTAAAAATGTTTGAGCGCGAGAGTGTGCATATCACACTTTTGTTCTAACGACAAGAATGTAATTAAAGGAACGAAGGAAGTAAGATAAAAGTAACATAGGAAACTTTGATTAGAACATATTTTGAAAGGAGTAAGTATTATGTTAAACAAGAAGTCAGTAGATGATATTAATGTACAAGGTAAAAGAGTTTTAGTAAGATGCGATTTTAATGTTCCTTTGCAGGAAGGTAGAATTACAGATGAGGTTCGTTTGGTAGAAGCGCTTCCTACAATTAAAAAACTTCTTGCTGATGGTGGCAAAGTCATTCTTTGTTCCCATCTTGGTAAACCAAAGGGTGAGCCAAAGCCAGAATTATCTTTAGCACCTGTTGCAGTAAGATTAGCAGAGCTTTTGGGACAGGAAGTTAAGTTTGCAAAAGATGATAATGTTGTTGGTGAAAATGCAAAGGCTGCTGTTGCGGCTATGAAAGATGGCGAGGTAGTTCTTTTAGAGAATACACGTTATCGTGTAGAAGAGACAAAAAATGGTGAGGCATTCAGTAAGGAATTAGCTTCCCTTTGTGATATATTTGTTAATGATGCTTTTGGTACAGCACATAGAGCACATTGCTCCAATGTTGGTGTTACTAATTTTGTTGACACTGCAGTTGTTGGTTACTTAATGCAAAAGGAAATCGAGTTTCTTGGGAATGCAGTGAATAACCCTCAAAGACCTTTTGTAGCAATTCTTGGTGGTTCAAAAGTTTCCAGTAAAATTTCTGTAATTGAGAACTTACTTGATAAAGTAGACACCTTGATTATTGGTGGCGGTATGGCATATACCTTCATGAAATCTTTAGGTGAAGAAGTTGGTTTATCCTTATTAGAAGCTGATTATATTGATTATGCAAAGCAGATGCTTGAAAAAGCAGAGCAAAAAGGTGTTAAAATGTTAATTCCAATTGATACTGTAGTATCACAGGAATATAGCAATACAGCTCCTTTTAAAACAGTATTACGTGGTCAAATTGAACCAGGCTGGGAAGGTCTTGATATCGGTGAGAAGACACGTGAACTTTATGCTGATGCAGTAAAAGATGCAAAGACTGTGGTTTGGAATGGACCTATGGGTGTATTCGAATTATCTAATTTTGCAGCTGGTACAATAGCAGTAGCAAAAGCACTCTCCGAAATTGAAGGAACAACCATTATTGGTGGTGGTGATTCTGCAGCAGCAGTTAATATCCTTGGCTTCGGTGATAAGATGACTCATATTTCAACAGGTGGCGGAGCTTCCTTAGAGTTCCTGGAAGGAAAAGAACTTCCTGGTATTGCAGCAGCAAACGATAAATAGTATTAATTTCATAAATATATTGCTGTGGCAAGCTTTTCTTTGAATGTAATTGATTTTTGAAGAAAAGCTTGCTACAATCAAATAGGTCATTTTAGCTAAAATAAATGTAATTATTCAGAACCAAGCTTGAAAACCTGCGGTTCCCTCGCTGTTTGGCTTTGAACTGTTACAAATAAACATCATAAATTTTAGGAGGACAGTCATGCGTAGAAAGATTATCGCTGGAAACTGGAAAATGAATAAGACACCTGCAGAAGCAGTTGCCTTAATTAATGAATTAAAGTCATTAGTAGCAACAGAGGAAGCAGATGTAGTATTCTGCGTGCCATCCATTTCTTTAACGACTGCAATTGAAGCAGCAAAAGGAACCAATATTGAAATTGGTGCACAAAATATGTATTATCAAGAAAATGGTGCCTTTACTGGAGAAATCGCTCCAAATATGCTTACAAGCATTGGTGTAAAGTATGTTATTATTGGACATTCTGAAAGAAGAGAGTATTTTGCAGAGACAGATGAAACCGTAAATCTTAAGGTTTTAAAAGCGTTTGAGCACGGTATCACTCCAATTATTTGTTGTGGAGAATCCCTAAAGCAGAGAGAGCAAGGCATTACAATTGACTTAATCCGTCAGCAGATTAAAGTTGCATTTCTTAATGTAACAGCAGATCAGGCAAAGACCGCTGTAATTGCATATGAACCAATCTGGGCAATCGGAACAGGTAAAGTAGCAACCACAGAACAAGCAGAAGAAGTATGTAAAGCGATTCGTGAATGTATCGCTGAAATCTATGATGATGCAACAGCAGCTGAAATTCGTATTCAGTACGGCGGTAGTGTAACAGCAGCAAGTGCTGCAGAGTTATTCTCCCAGGCTAATATTGATGGTGGATTAGTGGGTGGAGCAAGCTTAAAGGCAGACTTCGGAAAAATCGTAAATTATAAGTAATCATTTACCTCTGGTAAGGTGCATAATCTTGTCAGAGGAATCGTGGGGTATTTACCTCCACTAGTAAAGTATAGTAATATAGGTAATCAAAATAAATTACCTTTAGTTAAAGGTTAAGCAGAGCTTCCAACGATATATCTAATGCTTTGCACTAGAATACTCTTTGGTAAGTGTTAGAATGGAGGAAAAGTAATGAGTAAAAAACCTACAGTATTAATGATATTAGATGGTTATGGTTTGAATGAAAGACAGGACGCAAATGCAGTAGCGGAAGCAAATACCCCTAATATGGATCGACTTATGGCAGAGTATCCATTTGTTAAAGGTTATGCCAGTGGAATGGCAGTTGGTCTTCCAGAAGGACAGATGGGTAATTCAGAAGTTGGTCATATCAATATGGGTGCTGGTAGAATCGTATATCAGGAATTAACAAGAATTACGAAAGAGATCCAGGATGGTGTTTTCTTTCAGAACGCAGCTTTGCTTGCTGCTGTTGATAACTGCAAGAGACATAATTCCGACCTTCACCTAATGGGATTACTATCTGATGGCGGGGTACACAGTCATAATACCCACCTTTATGCTTTGTTAGAACTTGCGAAAAAACAGGGAATTGAGAATGTGTATGTTCACGCTTTCTTAGATGGTCGTGACACACCTCCTGCATCTGGTAAGGGCTTTGTAGAAGCACTTTGGGAGCAGATGAAAATTATTGGCGTTGGTAAAATCGCTACCGTATCCGGTCGTTATTATGTTATGGATAGAGATAATCGTTGGGATCGTGTGGAGAAGGCATATAGAGCCATGGCTTACGGTGAAGGATTAACTGCTGATAATGGAGTAAATGCAGTTCAAGACTCTTATGATGCTGAGAAGTATGATGAATTTGTATTACCAACTGTTGTAATGGAAGAGGGTAGACCAGTTGCAACGGTTAAAGATAAGGATTCTGTAATCTTCTTTAACTTCAGACCTGATAGAGCTCGTGAAATTACTAGAGCATTCTGTGATGAGGAATTCACTGGATTTGAGCGTACCAAGAGAATTGAGACAACGTATGTATGTTTTTCCGAATATGACATAACAATACCTAATAAGATTGTTGCTTTCCATAAGGTATCAATCAATAATACCTTTGGTCAATTTCTTGCAAAGAATCACAAAACACAGCTTCGTCTTGCGGAAACTGAGAAATATGCGCATGTTACCTTTTTCTTTAATGCTGGTGTAGAAGTACCAAATGAAGGTGAAGAACGTATTTTGGTTAAATCTCCTAAAGTTGCAACTTATGATTTACAGCCAGAGATGAGCGCATATGAAGTTGCTGATAACTTAGTAGAAGCAATAAAATCACTCAAATATGATGTGATTATAGTTAATTTTGCAAATCCAGATATGGTTGGTCATACTGGTATTGAAGAAGCAGCCATCAAAGCAATTGAAGCTGTGGATCAATGTGTGGGAAGAGCAGTGGAAGCATTACTTTCCGTGGATGGTCAGATGTTCATTTGTGCGGATCATGGCAATGCAGAGCAGTTAGTGGATTACACTACTCATGAACCATTTACAGCTCATACTACCAATCCAGTTCCATTTATTCTGGTAAACTATGATAAAGATTACACTTTAGCTGAAGATGGATGTTTGGCGGATATTATTCCAACTATGATTGAGATGATGGAAATGGTTAAGCCAGATGAAATGACAGGCAAATCCTTATTATTAAAGAAGTAATAGATGTTTTCTTCTTTATATTCTATCAAGAATATACATGGCGGTGCTGTTACTAAATTAGCGGGTAATAAATAGCTTGTCTAAAATATTAGTTGAAAGTTGTCCTGTTCTATGGTACAATTAAATTCAGTTTTTGGGAGGTT
>JAFACO010000410.1 GCA_023425485.1 Bacillota bacterium | reverse complement strand
ATTTTATGCATATTTATATTTTTTTGTCAAATGACATAAAGTAATTTTTTTTAAATCAATTATAATAATTCGAATTCACTTAAAAATTTTCGAAAAATATTTAGTAAACCCACTAAAATCAAGCTTTTTTGCAAATTATTTTAACTTAAATTAATTTAATTTCTTTGTCGTATATTGCGGTAGTAGTTAAAATTGACAAATAAAGCAAAGAATAAAGCAAAACAGCTATGTATAATTACTATAATACCTAAAATATATGTTGACAAAGCAGGGTCATAATGGTATTCTTAGTATATAATTTCGAAAATTACCGAAAAACATAAAATTTACACAATGAATGCAGAATACATAAACGTGCGTAAGAATGAAGAACATAGTAATATGCAGTGCAATTTTTGTTGGTGATTTGATATTTATTTTGATTTGCATATTGATTATGTTATGGAGTGGTAAAGTGAATGAGTGAAGTTAAACAAGAGTTAGAACGTGGTGCTGGGCTATTAATGCCAATCAGTGCATTACCATCAAATTATGGAATTGGTACCTTGGGAGAGGAAAGTTATCGATTTGCTGATTTTCTAAAGCGAATTGGTATTAAATATTGGCAGGTACTGCCGATAGGACCTACAAGTTTTGGTGATAGTCCTTATCAATCTTTTTCAGCTTTTGCGGGTAATCCTTATTTCATTGATTTAGATTATCTGGTACAGGAAAAATTATTGGACAAAAATGAGATAGAAAGCTTGCAGTGGCAACAGACAGAAGATTGCGTGGACTATGCAACAATTTATCAGAATCGTTTTGTAATACTCAAAAAAGCATTTCAAAGAAGTAAACATACTGAATTAAGTGAATTCAAAGAATTTTGCGAATCAAATACCTTCTGGTTAAAGGATTATAGTCTTTATATGGCTGTGAAGGAACATTTTAATAATAGAGAATGGTTGTTATGGGATGAGGGGATAAAGCTCCGTGACCCACAAGAGATTGAAAGATATAACAAAGAACTGGATGAAGAGATTAAGTTCTGGGAGTTCTGTCAATTTAAATTTAGTCAACAATGGAATAAGTTAAAAAACTATGTAAATAAATTGGGAATTCAGATGATTGGTGATATTCCCTTATACGTATCCTCTGATAGTTCCGATGTTTGGGTACATGGTGATTTGTTTGAACTGGATGAGAGAAAAAATCCAATTAATGTAGCAGGGGTTCCACCAGATGCCTTTTCAGCGGATGGACAACGTTGGGGTAATCCCTTATATCGCTGGGATGTAATGGAACAACAGGATTATTCCTGGTGGAGACAACGCATGAAGGCGTCTGCAGACCTATATGACATCATTCGTATTGATCATTTTATTGGTGTAGTCAATTTCTATTCCATTCCTGCATCTTCACAATCAGCAGTGGTTGGTGAGTGGAGAATTGGACCTGGAGAGAAGTTAGTAAGAATTATTAAAGAATCAATTGGTAATGCAAAAATTATAGCTGAAGATCTTGGAGTAGTGACGCAGAAGGTTAGAGACCTAATTCAGCAATCTGGTTTCCCAGGAATGAAAATTCTGGAATTTGGATTAGATGGTCCAGGGAATCATGAGTATCTTCCACATAACTATAAAACCACTAATTTGGTTGCATATACAGGAACTCATGATAATGAAACCTTGATGGGATATCTGGGTGGCAAGACAGACAAAGAGCTGGAATTTGCACTTCAATACTTTGACGTTGAAAGTAAAGAGGACCTTCCATATGCGATCATTAGAGCGCTATATGCGAGCATTGCAGATATCGTAATAGTTCAAATGCAGGATTTATTGAAGCTGGATAATAAAGCAAGAATGAACTTCCCGTCAACGATAGGCGGAAATTGGCAATGGCGCGTGACCAAAGAGCAATACAAGGAACTTAACGAAGAACTTCTCTATCAGTATTCCTGTTTATTTGCTCGAATGAGTTAAGGATGAAGCTGTAGTCAAATACGAAATAAGTTAAGCTGCCATACGCGGCGGAATGGAGTTAGTATGGAAAATAATTTTAAATCAAATGTAATAACAATTCTCGATCTGGATTATGGAGTTGGCATTAAAGAAGCGAGCACCATGCAGCTTTACAATGCTGTTTCCAAAGCAGCAATGAAAAGCCTTACAAAGGAAAGCGGTTTAGATGCACCTGGAAAGAAAGTTTGCTATCTATCTGCGGAGTTTTTAATTGGCCGTTTGGTATACAGTAATTTATATAATATGGGCTTGTTTCATCAATTCAGTGAATTGATGAGCGAAAACAATCTTGATATTCGTATCTTTGAAGATATTGAGGATGCAGCTCTTGGTAATGGTGGCTTAGGTCGTCTTGCAGCTTGTTTCTTAGATTCAGGTGCAACCATAGGAATTACGTTAAATGGGTATGGAATTCGTTATAAATACGGTTTATTCAAACAGTACTTTGAAGATGGATTTCAAAAAGAGATTCCAGATGATTGGCAGAGATTTGGTGACCCTTGGTCAGTTCGTAAGGAAGAGGAAAAGGTTCGTATTGATTACAAAAATCAGTCCGTGTATGCAGTACCTTATGATACCCCTGTAATCGGCTACGGTGACAAGACAGTTAACACCTTACGTTTATGGCAGGCAGAGCCATTGGAAAGCTTTAACTTTGAATTATTTAATGAGCAAAAATATGATAAGGCCAACAAAAACAAGAATGAAGCAGAAGCAATCAGCAGTTTATTATATCCAAACGATAATACGGATGAAGGTAAGAAGCTAAGATTAAAACAAGAGTACTTTTTCTCTGCAGCAACACTTCAAGACATTCTTGCAAGATATAAGAAAAAATTTGGTGAGGATTTTACTCATTTCTCTTCCGAATATGCAATTCAGTTGAATGATACCCATCCGGTAGTTGCGATTCCAGAGTTGATTCGTCTCTTGATGGAGAATGAAAAATTAACCTTTGCCAAAGCACTTCGTATAGCGAAAGAAACCTTTGCCTATACCAACCATACTGTTATGGCAGAAGCCTTAGAAAAGTGGAATGCAAGCTTATTTAAAGCAGTAATCCCTGGAGTTTATAAATATGTAGTTATGCTTCAGAAAGCACTTGTTAAAGAATTAAAGGCTTTTGGTAAGGAAACAGAAGAAGAGCAGAAGATATATAACATTATAGATGGTAACACCATTCACATGGCAAGACTTGCAATTTATGCCAGCCATTCCACCAATGGTGTTGCAAAACTTCATACAGAGATTTTGAAGAATGATGCCTTAAAAGAGTGGTATGAGATTTATCCGGATCGCTTTAATAACAAAACGAACGGAATTACCCAGCGTAGATGGTTAGCACTTGCTAATATGGAGCTGTCTGGATTTATTACTGATAAGATAGGAAACTCCTGGATTACCGATTTGGATCGTTTAAAGGATCTTGAGAAGTTTGCTAACGATAAGAATGTGATCAAGCAATTTGGTGATATTAAGCGTATTAAAAAGAGACAACTTTCAGAATATATTCTTAAGCAAGAAGGTATTAAATTAAATCCTGAATTTATCTTTGATATTCAGGTAAAGAGACTTCACGAATATAAACGCCAGTTGTTAAATGCTTTCTCCATCTTAGATATTTATTTTGGATTAAAAGATGGAAGAATTAAGGAGTTTAACCCTACTGCATTTATATTTGGAGCAAAAGCAGCACCAGGATATTTTAGAGCAAAGGGAATTATAAAGTTCATTAATGAAATCGCAAAGCTGATAGAAGCTGATCCAGAAGTAAATGATAAACTGCAAGTAATTTTTGTTCATAACTACAATGTATCTTATGCAGAAAAACTTACACCGGCCGCAGATATTTCAGAACAGACTTCCACAGCCGGAACTGAAGCTTCTGGAACTGGAAACATGAAGTTCATGTTAAATGGTGCGGTGACACTTGGTACCTTCGATGGTGCTAATGTGGAAATCGTGGAGCAGGCAGGAGAAGAGAACAACTATATCTTTGGTGCAAGAGTAGAAGATATAGAGAAGATTAAAGATTCCTATAATGCAAAAGATATTTATGAGAAGAATCCTAGAATCAAAAAGGTTCTGGATACTTTAGTAGATGGTACCTTTAGTGATGGCGGAACAGGGATGTTTGCTGAACTTTATAACTCCATTTTAGAAGGTGCTCACTGGCACAAGCCAGATCATTACTTCCTGCTATTAGATTTCCTTCCATATTGTGAAGCGAAACTGAAAGCAAATAAAGACTATTCGGATACTTATGAATTCCGAAGAAAGTGTTTCTTTAATACTGCAAATGCAGGTAAGTTCTCCAGCGATCGTACCATAAGAGATTATGCTAACGAGGTTTGGAAGTAAAGTATTTTATTAATGGAATTCATATGCACCTAGGCATATTTATTCAAGCGGGAGATATCCCGTATACATGGCAAGTGATTGCCGCTCTATAATGTTACCGGGTTTCAAGCATGAGACTTAGGAAAATGCAAAAAAGGAAAGAGGTAGAGATTATGAAAAAAGTATCAAGACTTATGGCGCTACTTATGGTTACTTTATTAGTAATCAGCAGTTTCGCAGCATGTGGCAAAAAGGATGATAAAACTCCTGAGAACACAAATCCAACCAAAGGAGCTGAGGCAACAACAGCACCTACAACAGCACCTGTTGCTGAGGTAGAAGATGTATCCTTAAAGGTTTGGGCTCCAGAAAACCAGATTCAACCAGGTACAATTGATAGCATGTGTCAGTCCTTCGCAGCTTTACATCCAGAATGGAACATCACATGGGAAGTTGTAACACAGGGTGAAGATACAGCGAAAGATGAAATATTAAAAGATGTAACCGCAGCTGGTGATGTATTCTTCTTTGCTAATGACCAGTTAAGAGAACTTGTAAATGCAGGTGCAATTGCAAGACTTGGTGGTTCTACAGAAGAAATGGTTAAAACAACTATGGCTGAAGCAGTAGTTGATACAGTAACTGTTGATGATGCAATTTATGCAATTCCTTTTACACACAATACATTCTTTATGTACTATGATAAGTCTCTTTTAACAGCTGATGATGTTAAATCAGTGGAATCCATTGTGGCAAAAGAAACTGCAGATGATGTATATAATTTCTATTTCGAGTCTGCAGGTGGATGGAAATTAGGTGCATGGTATTATGGTGCAGGCCTTACAATCTACGGCGATAGCGCAACTGATTTTGCAGCAGGAGCTAACTGGAATAACCCTACAGGTGTAGCAGTTACAAATTATTTGATTGACTTAATTCACAACCCTAAGGTTGCCTATGATGGTGATATTTCAGTTTCAGAGTTAGCAGCAGCTCACAGAATTGGTGCTTGGTTTGACGGTTCTTGGAACTATCAGTTATACAAAGATGCTTTAGGCGATGATTTAGGCTTAGCTGTTATTCCTACTTTTGAAGTAGAAGGTACAACACATCAGTTAAAAGGTTTTTATGGTTCAAAAGCAATCGGTGTTAATGCACAGGCTAAGAACATGGCAGCAGCTGTTGCATTTGCAGCATATTTAGGAAGTGAAGAGATGCAGATTCAACGTTTTGCTGAAACTGGTCAGGTTCCTACTAACCTAACAGCTGGTGAATCCGCTGAGGTTCAGGCTGACGAAGTAGCTAAGGTTATCGTAGCAGAAGTAAACACAGCATCTGTTATGCAGCCTACCAGTGCAGAATTCAGCTCCAGATACTGGACAAATGCTGGCGCAATCCCAACTGAAATTAAGAGTGGTGATTTAAACAAAGACAATGTACAGGAAAAACTTGATACGTTTGTATCTACAATGGCTGTTCAATAATTGACAATTTGTTTGACGAGAGCCAAACAGTGAGGAAACCGCAGGTTTTCGAGCTTGGTTCTGAATGTTTACAGTAGGATTATAGTAGAAGCGGGATGTTCCTGCAATTTTGGGCATTCCGTTTCTAGCATAAAAATAGTGACAAATTAGTTATTCTGGTTCAAATAAATCAGTAAATAACTGTATAAGATCACGTTACAGTTACAGGAATGGTATCTATTTCTATTAAGTATGATGTGAATGGGATAGGTATTCGTTCATAGAAAGACGAGGAGGAAGATTATGGCCGGAAATAAGAAAAATAACTTCAATCTACCGGCAAAGTCAGGCAGTTATGGTTTTGGTAGAGCATTCGTATCAGGGAATGCAGTTACTAAATTATCTGCATTAGTCTTTGGCTTGGGCAATATCCTTCATAAACAGATCATACGTGGACTTTTATATCTTGCTTTGGAATGTGCCTACGTAATATTTATGATTAACTTTGGTATCGGAGCAATCAGAGATCTATTTACGTTAGGAACTAAGGTTCAGGAAGAAGTTTTTAATGAAGCAAAACAGGTTTATGAATATATACCTGGAGACAATTCCATGCTTTGTTTGCTATATGGGGTTGTAACTCTGTTTGTTACCTTATTTTTTATACTAATACTAACATCATCAGTGAAAAGTGCGTATGACACCCAGTTAAAACTTAAAAATGGCAAGAAAGTACCTACTTTTATGGATGACCTTTCTTCCTTAAAACATGAAAAGCTTCAAACTACACTACTCTTTTTTCCGATTACAGGAATAATTGTATTTAGTATAGTACCTTTAGTATTCAATATTTTAATCGCTTTTACCAGCTATGACAGAAATCATCAGACGCCCGGTAATTTATTTGACTGGGTAGGGCTTGCTAATTTTAGTGAAATGTTTAAGTCGGGAGGAATCCTTGCTAATACCTTATGGCCTGTCCTGCAATGGACCTTTATTTGGGCAATCTTTGCAACAGTTACCTGTTACTTCTTAGGATTATTGCTAGCAATTGTAATTAATCGTGAGGGAACCAGATTCAAAGGATTCTGGAGATTTATCTTTGTATTATCCATCGCAGTCCCTCAATTCGTATCATTATTGACTATGAGAACTATTTTTAGTGCAAATGGACCAGTTAATGTTATTTTACGCCATTTAGAATTTATTGGACCTAGAGAATCAGTACTTTTCTTTGCAGATCCTACTCTGGCTAAAATAACAATCATTTGTATTAATATTTGGATAGGTGTACCATTTACCATGCTTACGACTACTGGTATTTTAAATAATATACCAAAGGATTTATATGAAGCTGCTAAGGTGGATGGTGCCAATGCTATTGTTACCTTCTTTAAAATCACAATGCCCTACATGCTGTTTATTATGACACCTTCTTTGATTACAGCCTTTGTAGGAAATATTAATAACTTTAATGTTATCTTCCTGCTAACAGGTGGTGGTCCGGAATCCTTAGAGTATTATTCGGCAGGAAAAACAGATCTTTTGGTTACTTGGTTATATAAGTTGACGTTAACAAACAAGGACTATAACCTTGGAGCAGTAATTGGTATTATTGTCTTCGTGATTATGGCTACCTTATCCTTGTTAGCATATCGTAAAACATCATCCTATAAAGATGAGGAGGCTTTTCAATAATGAATAAGAAGAATAATAGCGGAAAAACAAAGCGTTTTATTGTGAATACAATTGTTCATGTTAGTCTTGCAATTGCCGCAATCATATGGATACTACCGATATTTTTCGCTTTTTTAACCTCCTTTAGAGAGGAAAGCGGGCAGGCTAAAAGCTATATTTTTCCCAAAAGCTACACTTTGGATAATTATAAAAATCTCTTTACTAACAAAGGAACGCTTGATTTTCCACAGTGGTTTATTAACACACTTTTAGTAGCGATTGTAAGTTGCTTATTATCAGCATTCTTTGTGTTGTGCGTATCCTATGTAATGTCAAGACTAAGATTTCGCATGCGTAAAAAGATGATGAATATTGCATTAATCCTAGGCATGTTCCCAAACTTCTTATCAATGATTGCAGTGTATTATATTTTAAAGGGTTTTGGTTTTATGGAAGTAGGACAGTTAAAATTAGTAGCACTGGTAATGGTTTATTCAGGAGGAGCGGGATTAGGATTTTATATTGCTAAGGGCTTTTTTGATACTATACCTAAGACCATTGATGAAGCAGCCTTTATTGATGGAGCAACCAAATGGGACGTATTTCGAAAAATTACAATCCCCTTATCAAAACCTATTATCGTATATACTTTGTTAACCAGTTTTATGGGACCTTGGATTGACTATATTTTTGCAAAGGTTATTCTTGGTCAGGACAGACAATATTATACGGTTGCCATCGGTTTATGGACAATGCTTGAGAAAGAGTTTATAGAGTATTATTATACAACCTTCTTTGCAGGCTGTATTATTATATCAATACCAATTGCAATATTATTTTTATTTACTCAAAAATTCTATGCGGCTGGTGTATCAGGAGCTGTAAAGGGATAATATAAAAGATAGAAATAAAAGATCATTTAAAATACGAATATATGACTACTTAGAGGAAAGCTTTGATAAATTAAGGCTTTCCTCTTGAAGAAGTTAGGGGGGGACTCCTAAAAATCGTGGAGGAGAAATCCTCCTGAAAAAGCAAGGAGGATTGATATGCGAAAAAAAATTACAAGTATTTTATGCTTTGTTTTAGTAGTTTCGTTATTACTTATGGGGTGTAGTTCTGGAAACAATGGTGATTCTACAAATGGTACTGGCAATTTAACACCAACTATGACAGAGCCATCCGTTACACAACCGGCTGAGGGGAATACGGATGGTACCGATGGAGAGAGTTCTGTAGAAAATTACCCATATGTGCAGGAACTCAATATCATAGAAGATAATTACAGAAATTACTATGAGATCTTTGTATATTCCTTCTGTGACAGTGATGGAGACGGAATCGGTGATATGCAGGGTATTATATCAAAGCTGGATTACATTAGTGAGATGGGCTTTAATGGTATCTGGCTTATGCCAATTATGCCTTCTCCAACTTACCACAAGTATGATGTAACGGATTATTATGCCATTGATCCAGCCTATGGAACCCTTGAAGATTTTCAAAAGCTGATTGAAGAATGCCATAACAGGAATATTAAACTAATTATAGATTATGTGTTTAATCATAGTTCTGCAAAACATCCTTGGTTTACGGATGCAGTAACATATCTAAAAGGGTTGGAAGAGAATCAAGAACCTGATCCAAGTGTATGCCCTTCAGTGGAATATTATCATTTTACAAAAGAAACAAATGGTAAGACTGGATATTACAAAGTTGCTGGCACGGATTATTATTATGAAGGGGTTTTCTGGGATCAGATGCCGGATTTAGCTTTAGAATCTGCAGCTCTTAGAAGCGAACTTGAACATATTACAAAGTATTGGTTAGATATGGGTGTGGATGGCTTCCGACTAGATGCAATCAAAGAGTATTACACAGGTGAGACCGGTAAAAACGTTGAAGTATTACAATGGTTTTCTGATTATGTTAAGAGTGTAAATCCGGAGGCTTTTGTTGTCGGAGAATGTTGGGATGCTGCGGCTATCATTGCTTCCTATTATCAAAGTGGATTAACAAGTATGTTTAATTATCCATTAGCACAATATAACGGAATTATTGTATCTTCCGTACGTAAGCTTGGCACCTCTAACGCAAAGACTTTTGCAAGTGCTATAGTAGATTTGGATGCAAGATATCTTGCAAATAATCCAGACTATATTGATTCCCCCTTCTTAAGTAATCATGATAATACCCGAGTTTCAGCTCAATGTGTGAATGATGAAAACCAGATGAAGATGGCGGCTGGTGTATTACTCTCCTTAAAGGGTAGTCCCTTCGTTTACTATGGAGAAGAAATTGGTATGAATAGTATGGGAGATAAGGATGAGAATAAACGACTCCCAATGAACTGGTCAACAACTGATACAACAGGTATTACAAAAGCACCGATTGGTGCTGATGTTGTGGAACAGAAGTTTGCACCCTTGGATGAGCAATTAAAGAATCCACTATCTTTAGTAAATTACTATAAGCGTGCCCTGCGTATCAGAAATGAGAATCCGGAAATTGCTCGTGGAAGTGTTAGTGTGGTTGAAAGTTTAACTACCGCTGATGTCTGTGCCTTTGAGAGAATATATGAAGGTAGTAAAGTTGTAGTTGTTTACAATATGAATAAAGAAACAGCAACACAAGTTGACCTTTCTACAGCAGGACTTGACAACATGAATATAAGAGGATATTTAACCGTTGATGGAAGCGAAGTTACTTTAACGGATGGAGTATTAGATATGCCTCTGTATTCCATTGTAATACTAAAATAGTTTGTAATAGTTCACAAGCCAGCAAAATATTAAGAAGTTATCCTGAAAAGTCTGTTTTCTATGATATTTTTTAATATAAGTTAGATTAAAACGTTAACAGACATTTATAATAGGAGCTGCTGCAAAATTAAAAGAGTGCAGCAGCTCATCCTATAACTTTGACAGAAATGGAGAAAAACATGAAATTTATCTATGGAAAGCATGATTGGAATACAATGGCAAGAGGGCAGGAGAATTGTTATCTTCTAAGTAATGGTCTAGGTGGGTTTTCTTCAACTACAATTCTTGGGTCTGTGGCTCGTAATGATCATGCCCTATTTATGGCCTGTACAACTGCTCCAAATCATCGCTATCATATGATTAGTCGAATGGAGGAGAAACTTCAGGTGGCAGGTAAGGAGATTGATCTATCCAGTCAGGAGTTTGTAAATTATACGAAGAATCAAGAAGGTTATCGCTACCTTCAACAGTTTAATTTTGATTTGTTTCCCAATTGGCTAATCCAATATGATGGTATTGAGATAAAAAAGACGATAGTAATGCGTCACGAGGCTAATACAATTGCAATTCGTTATACATTTGATAATAGAATGGGAGAAGCAGCAAGCTTTAAGATAGTACCTCAACTTCAATTTGTTGCCAAGGGTGAGCTGTTATCCGAACATCAAGAGTTTTATGTGAAAGACAACTGCATTCAAAGTAATGGATTACAATTGTACTTTCAAACAGACGCAGAGATGAGAATCTATCCTACTGAATTTCATAAGGATCTATATTATGCCTATGATGCAAGAGATGGTAGAGATTCAATTGGTAGAACCGCGCACAATCATGAATTAACAATAAAACTACCAGCCAATAAGAATATTATTTGTGATTTAATCTACAGTATGGAGCCTATTAAATTATCTTTTAATACTATAAAAGACGAAGAGACAGAACGTATCACAAAAATAGTAAGTCAAGCTGGAATTGCTGATGAGATTGGTAAACAGCTTGTATTTAGTGCGGACCAGTTTATTGTACAACGGGAATCAACTGGTGGTAAATCTATTATGGCTGGTTATCCCTTTTTTGCAGATTGGGGTAGGGACACTATGATTGCAATGGTTGGTTGTTGTATCTCTACTCGTAGATTTGAAGATGCAAAAGGTATTTTTAGAACCTTTATGAAGTACTGTAATAAAGGGCTAATGCCAAACATGTTCCCGGAAGGTGGCAATGATCCCATCTATAATACAGTGGATGCATCTTTGTTGTTTGTTGCAGCGGTATATGAATATTATATAGAAAGTAAGGATATTGAGTTTATAAAAGAAGCATACCCTGTAATCAAAGACATTCTTAAATGGTATAAGGCAGGGACAGATTTTCATATAAAGATGGATGAGGATTATCTGATTCAGGCAGGCAGCGGCTTGGAACAGGTCACTTGGATGGATGTACGGTTTGAAGAGATTCTTCCTACACCAAGACACGGTAAACCAGTTGAAATAAATGCTTACTGGTATAATGCAATAAAAATTGCAGCAGTTTTCGCAGAAATTATGGGAGAAGAGAAATCTGGATATGAGGAGCTTGCTGATAATGTAAAGCAAAGCTTCTGCAAAGAGTTTTGGAATGAAGCAGAGGGTTGTCTTAAAGATGTAGTGTCTGGAGAAGAAGCAGATTTGCAAATCCGTTGTAATCAAATTTGGGCGGTTTCAGTGCCCTTTGGGATGTTGGACCAGGAGAAGGAACTGCAGGTGGTAAATAAGGTATTTGAGAAGCTTTATACGCCTTATGGACTGCGTACATTAAATAAGGAAGATGTTAGTTTCAAACCTAATTATGGAGGGAGCCTTTTTAAACGGGATATGGCTTATCATCAGGGTACCGTATGGCCATTTCCAATAGGCGGATACTATCTAGCCTACCTTAAGGTGCATAAGGAGTCAGAAGAAGCCATATACAAGGTTAAGGAGCAACTAGAAGTACTAATAGCATGCATGAGAGAGGGATGTGTAGGACAGATAGCTGAAATCTATGATGGTGAGACACCTACAATCTCACAGGGCTGCTATGCACAGGCATGGAGTGTCAGTGAAATATTACGAGTATATGCGAAACTTGAGAAGTTAAATTAAATAGACCATTGCACATAAGTCTTAACAAGAAGAGAACGGATATAGCTTACCCAAATGCACAATCTGTGTGTGGGTAAGCTATATCCGTTCTCTTCAATATGGTAAACTAACCTGCAACGTTCTCTTTCGTCCAAATTACTTATTTACCCTGACTAGCCATAACCTTTTTAATCATTTCAAATTGCTGCTTTTCTTTTTGGTTCATGTTCCTTGTTAGTAAATCTATCATAAGACTACTTTCATCTTTTGTAAAAGTTAAATTCTGTTGCTGCAGCCTTTTATTTGTGTTCATTAATAGGGGTACTAATTTATCCATAGATTTTCCCTCAGACTCTTTTATTAAGTCCAATAATACAGCCATTTTTCTTGGATCAATATTCTTTAGCTTGGGGTTGTTACTCCAGGAAGTATCAGTCATCTTCATGCTCCTTCTCCATAGTCTTGCTATTATTATCATATGACATGGTATTTAAAAGCATGCTAATGTTTTCAAAAGTTGATTTTTGTTCTGGAGGAACCATATTCTTTAACATCTCAAACATCATGTTATTTTGCTTATTTGAGGAGTTGGAAGAGTTAGGAGACTCATCCTTTGGAACTTCAGTTTGAGAATCATAGGAGTTAGTTTGATAAGTAAATGCTGAATTGTCCTCATTAGTATTATCATAAGAAAAGTTCACATCACTTTGATTATTTTGATTCTCGGTGGAACCATCTGAGGAAAAATTCTTAAAAGCTTCGAAGATAGACTCAAAATTACTATTTGAAAAATTACCAGTGACATTATCGGTGTCATCATTTCCGGAATCGCTAAAGTTAAAGCCTCCGAATTCCTGCATCGTTTTCATTGTTTCCATCATTGAATTATACATATCAAACATACGCTTCATTTGAAAAAAATTAAGAAAGCGATCGACAAATTCTCGTTCCCGAAGGGAACACAAGGGTCTTATTGCATTTAATAAACCCTCAAAATCTATTTTTGTACCAGCGAGACCTAGAGCAGCCACTTCCTTAGGGTTTCTTAAAGATTTCATAGTACCCATAAGATCAAAGACCTTAACAAACATCTCAATAAAACCCTTGTTTTTTGTTTCAATATAAGGCATAGCGGCTTTCATAATCTCTGAAGTGTGTAACAGGTCCTGGTCTGCCATAGTTTCTCCCATTATACATACTCATAATAGTATATTCAGGGATAGAATGAAAAATGAGCTTAATACCAAACTAGGCCGACCTATTCTGGATAGTTTAAATGCTCCTCATCAATCTTATATAATATTTCGTCTAGATATTGCTTTGCATAGTGTTTCGCAAGAGGTAAATTCATGTCGGAATAATTTCCGCAGTTCACCGCGGTTGCTCCTGGGATATCCCCTTCAAAATCACGGACAAATTCAAACATTTCTACAATTAGTGGATATACATCCTTAGAAGTGTAGTCACCACCTAATAGGAGATAAAAACCTGTACGACATCCCATTGGTCCAAAATATACAATCTTATCTTCATATTTCTCGTGATTACGAAGGAAAGTCGCTCCAAGATGCTCTATCGTATGCATCTCCCCTGTTTGCATTACTGGATCATAATTGGGACGAGTCATACGTAAATCAAAGGTTGTAATTATCTCATTACCAATCTTATCTTGTCTGGATACATAGACACCTCTTAATAATTTCATATGATCAATTGTAAAACTTGCTATTTGCTTCATAGTTTTTACCCTGCCTTTATCTGTTTTTGTTTACCATAACACGAATCATGGTTTTCTTCAATTCCTACTTAATGAATTTATTA
>JAFACO010000314.1 GCA_023425485.1 Bacillota bacterium | reverse complement strand
AATGTCACCGCTGACTTTCATTTCTTTTGTTACAACAATTGTAAACCCATCCACTCGTTCCAAAATTTTATTTTCAGGTGTTTCATCATGGATTACTACCTCAGATGCAATTTGTGAGTAATCTACGTTTCCATCATAATTTACCAGGCTTGCATTTAATACCACTGTTTTATCATTCATAATTTTGTCTCCTTTGTCTATCATGCAATTATGTGCCTCATTTCTTATATTTATATTGTACTATTCTCCATCACTCATTACAATAAAATCCTTAAATACGTAAGCTTATTAAAAGTTATCGAAGTACATCTAAAACCTTGACTGTGCTAAAGATGACTATTTAAGTAACGAAAATGTAATTAGGTCTTTAAACTGGCCTAAAATTAGGGGTTTACGTAAAGACATTTAATCTCTTGTTATAGTAATAGCTTTAATGCTATAATTAATTGAAGCAAATGTATTATCATATTAGGATGGAAGATATGGATAATTTCAAAACTATAGATTCGAGTGCATTATCGTTAATCATATTAATCTTTATTTATTACAATGCGAGAAACAAGTTAGAGAAGATATTTATTAGCCATAGAATATTTTTAGGGTTAGTTCTGACAAATATACTATTAATCTTTAGTGATGTTGGAGCATGGGTATTCGATGGTTTACCAGGTGTACAATTTTTGTTGCTCAATAAAGTATTTAATCTTATGCTGTTTGTAATCGAACCGGTTGCAGGAACCTTATGGGTTTTATATGTATGCTATCAAGTTAAACAAAACGAGATGCAACTAAGATTCTTTAAGTATATGTTACCAATATTATTTGTTATTAATGGTGTTATGTCGATTGCCAGTTTACACACTGGTTGGTTTTTTTATGTGGATAGTAACAATATATACGCCAGAGGGAATCTGTATTTAATTCATATCTTTTACTGTTACATTCTATTAATCTATTCGATGTATTACGTATTCAGGCATAGGAAAAGAATAGAAAAAAGATATTACTTATCCATGTTAGTATTCATATTGCCCATAACAGTTGGGGCTACCCTTCAAATACTCTTTTATGGTTGGGCATTAGCCTGGTCAGGGATGATGGTATCCTTATTAATTATTTATTTTAATATTCAAGATTCCAGTTTGAATACAGATTATCTGACAGGTGTATATAATAGAAGGCAATTAGATAAATATCTTGAAGTGAAAATAAAAAACGCTAAGGAACATGAAACATTTTCTGCAATGCTCATCGACCTGGATGGATTCAAAAAGATTAATGACACTTTTGGTCATGATATTGGTGACGAAGCAATTAAAAATGCAGCAGATATAATTAAAAAATCTTTAAAAAGAAACGATTTTGTAGCTAGGTATGGTGGAGATGAATTCTTTGTGATATTGGAGAGTGGAGATGAAAGGATTCTTGAGACTGCAGTTACAAGATTGAAAAGTAATGTAGAAAAATTCAATCAAGAGTCTCAAAAGGTGTACAAGCTAAGCGTTACGATTGGCTATGCAGTTTATGATTATAAGCTAAGAATGAAGTCAGATGATTTCTTCAAGTATATCGATGCACTTATGTACAGCAATAAACGATAAATAATAATAAAGGTAATTTTTAAACATGGATTTCTAGAGTAACTAGGTATAATTTTAAGGAGACGATTGTATTAAGATATTATTTTTACGAAGTTACAAACTATTATATAAATGGGAGGGCACATATGCACTATATACCGGAGGGATATTCCAGCAAGACAACGTTAAGAGAAACAGAAGTAGCAATCAAACTTATTAAGGATTATTTTGAAGATAGCCTGGCAGATAAGTTAAATCTGACAAGAGTTTCTGCACCTTTATTTGTTTTACCCGAAACAGGTTTAAATGACAATTTAAACGGTGTTGAGCATCCAGTTTCCTTTGCTGGAATTGGTACACAAAATAGAACCTGTGAAGTAGTTCAATCACTTGCAAAATGGAAGAGACTTGCACTTAAGAGGTATAAGTTTGATGTTGGAGAAGGTTTGTATACCGATATGAATGCAATTCGATGTGATGAGAACTTGGATAATATTCATTCCATCTATGTTGACCAGTGGGATTGGGAAAAAGTAATTTTACGAGAAGAGAGAACTCTTGAGTATTTAAAGAGTACAGTGAACAGAATTTATGAAGCATTTTTAGAAACAGAAAAATTTGTTGTAGGGAAGTTTACACAGTTCGAAGCTAAGTTACCAAAAGAAGTTACCTTTATTATGAGCCAGGAACTTGTGGACCTCTATCCTAATCTTTCATCTAAAGATAGAGAAGCCGCTTATGTAAGAGAAAAGGGTGCAATATTTGTAATGAAGATAGGTGATAAATTAGCGAATGGGGAACGACATGATGGCCGTGCACCGGACTATGATGATTGGAGCTTAAATGGTGACTTAATTTTATATCATAATCTTTTAGATATTGCATTTGAAGTATCTTCCATGGGTATAAGAGTGGATGCTGAAGCTATGGACAGACAATTGACAGAAGCCAATGCCGATGTCAGAAGGGAATTACCTTATCACCAGGATATTCTTAACAATAGGTTACCCTTTACAATCGGTGGCGGGATTGGACAGTCTAGAATATGCATGTATTTCATGGACAAAGTACATATTGGAGAGGTTCAAGCTTCCGTATGGGAAGCTGGTATGGTAGAGGACATGGAGGAGAAGGGTGTAGTAATCCTGTAATAGGTTTTGTAAATAAAGCAGACAGGGTCAAGCCGGACAGGATATATTTATGATACTCTATCCATGTAGGAGGTGCATACGATGCATGCATGGGAAGCAATTCAGAAAACTTTGGATTATATTGAGGAGCATATAGTTGAGGAAATTAAAATAGAAGACTTAGCCGATATTGCCTCACTATCCTTGTTCTATTATCAGCGGTTATTCAGCCGTCTGGTTAAACGACCAGTTAGAGATTATATTAAACTACGGCGAATGGCTATGGTGCTTGAAGTTTTACAGAACAAAAATAACCGTATTCTTGATATTGCCTTAGAGTATGGTTTCGGTAGCCATGAAACCTTTACTAGGGCCTTTAAAGAGGTATATGGAATGACGCCGGAGCAATACCGGAGGAAACCAATTTCCCTCAACCAATTTGATAAACCTGATTTGTTGCTGGGATATACCTTATTTGATGAAGGTGTGCCACTGATAAGTGAAGGACTTGTATTAGAAATAAACCGAAAAATTATTGAGGAACCGATTAGTTTCATTGGAGTAAGTGGCTATGTACCAATTGCAGAACAGTTACCGGTTGGGGAGACTACCGGTATCGATGTACCTGGTGAAATATGGAGACAATTCCACCAGGAGAAAAACCGCATTAACCGTATTTCAAATGGACGTGAGGTAGGTGTTGCTTACTTGGGTGATGCGCCAGAGGGATGTTTTACTTATTTCGCAGGAGCAGAGGCTGAATCTGGGGTAACAGATGATAATTTTCAAATGTGGCAGTTGCCTGCAAGAGAATATATTGTATGTGGTTTTGAGGCAAAGGATTTTACTGAACTAGTTACCGTTGCACTGAACAAAGCGATAAAATACAGCGGTTTATGGCTGGAGAAGCACAACCTTTTGATGGATGTATTTGCTCCAGAATTATATTATAGCAGTGCACCTGAAGCCTCCTATATGGAATTATTAATTCCGTTTAAACAAAGGGTCTGAACCAGATATATTAACTAATAAAAATAATCTTATAAAAATATCGGAGGTTTTATGGGGGTAAATATTTCTTTTGAAGTACAAGACTTTAAAGCTGTTAGATTCATAGGAAAAGAAGTTGTTGTTGGAAAGAAAAATCCTGTACCGGATTTATGGAAGTCGATTTTAAAGGATGGAACAAATGATTTTCTTCAAGATTTACAAGGGCGAGTTTCTCCTTTAGGTGACAACATCGGATGGATGGGGGAGTATAATCCGCAGACAAAAGAATTCATATATATTGCTGGGATATTTGCGGAACCTAATGCAATTGTTCCAGAAGGATTTTCTTATCGTGATATTCCTGACTGTCTTATGGGTATTGGATGGATAAAGGGGAATACGTCGAAGTTGGAAAAAGGAGCTCATTCCAAAACAGAGAAGATCATGAAAGCGAATGGATACGCACCAGATTACTCTATTGTAGGTATTTCAATGGAATACTATTCCTTTGAAAAGTATGCAAATATTGAAGAAGATGGTAATAACATTTTTACTTTTGGTTACTATTTACCATGTAAAAAGATAGTATGATTTAATACTTATAAATC
>JAFACO010000295.1 GCA_023425485.1 Bacillota bacterium | reverse complement strand
AATAATCTGCTGTAGTTTGGTAATCCCCCTCAAACAAGAAGAAATGACGAAACGTTTCACTTGTCATGAACTGGAGAAACACGCGCTGCGTGTTTCTTCCAGTTACAGTGGATGGTATATGGTTAGTTTTAATCAAGAATAGGTTATAGGAAGCGATACATTATAGAGTTAATAGTTTATCGGAGGTGAGGGCTTATGCGACATAAGGGTGTCAGCTATGCAAAATACGGATATATATTTTGTATACCGTTTGTACTTGCATTTCTAATTTTTTCGCTATATCCCATTATATATACAGCTGTAATCGGTTTTACTGACTTTAAGGGTCTTGGGAAAACAGAGTTTCATTTTTTAGCAAATCCTTTTCAGAATTTTGAAACTATCCTGAAAAATCCATCCTTTCAAAAGTCCTTATGGAATACATTAATAATATGGTTAATAAATTTTATTCCCCAAATACTGCTTGCTCTTCTTTTAACTGCGTGGTTTACCAGCCACCGCAATAAAATTAAGGGACAGGGAGTTTTTAAAGTTCTTTTCTATATGCCTAATATTATAACAGCAGCAACAATTGCAATTCTATTTAACTCTTTATTTGGATACCCCATAGGACCGGTTAATGACTTGTTGAAATTCTTAGGTGTAATCCAAGAGCCCCTTAATTTTTCTGTTCAAAAATGGACATCACGAGGCGTTGTTGCCTTTATTCAGTTTTGGATGTGGTATGGATATACGATGATCGTATTAATATCGGGAGTCCTAGGCTTAAATCCTGAACTTTTTGAAGCTTCCGAAATTGATGGAGCCTCCAGGGCTCAGACTTTCTTCTTTGTAACTCTGCCTAACTTAAGGACAATTTTACTTTATACGTTGATTACAAGTATGATTGGTGGATTGCAAATGTTTGATATTCCAAGACTTTATCTATTGGGCGGACCGGACAGTGCAACACTTACCACCAGTGTATTCATCTATAATCAAGCTTTTAGCGGAAGTTACCTATACAATCGAGCTGCTGCCGCAAGTATGATTATGTTTATAATAATAGCCATTCTTTCTGCCATTATCTTTTATATTATGAGGGATAAGAGCGATGCTAAGTTAAAGCAGCAGATAAAAAACCAAAAAAAGGAAATAAGAAATGCAGAGAAGGCAGCAAGGAGGATGGCGAAATGAGAAAAGAGAAGACAATATTAAGACGTATCTCTCGTGTAATTGTTTATATTGTCTGCATATCCTTGGCAATTTTAAGCATTTTACCTTTTTGGATTATGTTCATGAATGCTACCCGCGGAACCTTTGAGATACAGCAAAATTCCATTTCTTTATTACCTTCAAAGCATTTGTTCGACAATATTAATGTATTTATAGGTAAAAGTTTTAATCCGTTAAAGGGTTTTATTAACTCCATGATTATATCTACCGGGGCAACTGCCTGTACAGTTTACTTTTCGTCGCTGACAGCCTATGCACTGATTGTGTATGATTGGAGAATGAGACAGCCGTTTTTTACATTTATATTAGCTGTTATGATGATACCGGCACAGGTAACCAGTATTGGTTTTTATCAATTCATGTATCAGATTCATATGACCAATAATTTCTTGCCTTTGATTTTACCAGCCATAGCAGCGCCTATTACCGTATTCTTTATGAGACAATATTTACTCGCCTCACTACAGTTGGATATTGTGAATTCTGCACGAATCGATGGTGCTGGTGAATTTGGCATATTTAATCGAATAATTCTTCCAATCATGAAACCAGCGATTGCGACACAGGCAATTTTCTCCTTTGTTTCTTCCTGGAATAGCTTATTCATGCCATTAATATTATTAACAGACAGTGATAAATACACAATGCCAATTATGGTTAGCTTACTTAGAGGTGACATCTATAAGACAGAACTGGGTTCTGTATACTTAGGTCTTGCTCTGACAGTATTACCGCTCTTTGTAATCTACTTCCTTCTTTCCAAGTATATTATTGCGGGAGTTGCCTTAGGCGGAGTAAAGGAATAATGAGATTTGCTTAAATACATAAAATTAGTTTAAGGTTTATCGTAAGGAGAAAAAATATGAAGAGAGAAGAAGCACGAAGGAAAGCGATAGAGTTAGTTGCGAAGATGACATTAGAAGAAAAGGCTTCTCAATTAAGGTATAATTCTCCTTCAATTAAGAGATTAGGGATACCTGATTATAATTGGTGGAATGAGGCACTGCATGGAGTTGCCAGAGCTGGTGTAGCAACAAGTTTTCCGCAGGCAATTGGTATGGCTGCAACTTTTGATACCAGCTTAATAAAACAAGTAGCTGACGCTATCGCAACCGAAGGCAGAGCCAAATACAATGCATATAGCAGTCATAATGATCGTGATATTTATAAGGGTTTAACTTTTTGGTCTCCCAATGTTAATATCTTTCGTGATCCCAGATGGGGAAGAGGGCATGAAACCTACGGTGAAGACCCATATTTGTCCAGCAGGCTGGGTGTAGCTTTTGTAGAAGGCTTGCAAGGAGATGGAGAAGTAATGAAGGCAGCAGCTTGTGCTAAGCACTATGCTGTTCACTCTGGTCCAGAAGCAGAGCGACATTCTTTTAATGCGGTAGTCACGAAAAAAGATATGTATGAAACCTATCTTCCAGCGTTCAAAGCACTTGTAACAGAGGCCAAAGTTGAGGCAGTTATGGGCGCTTACAATCGTACCAACGGGGAACCGTGTTGCGGAAGTAAAACCTTAATTCGAGAAATTCTTCGCGGAGATTGGAGATTTGAGGGCCACTTTGTATCTGATTGCTGGGCAATTAAGGATTTTCATGAACATCATAAGGTTACACATACTGCAGTAGAGTCTGCCGCAATGGCGTTGAATGCAGGGTGTGATTTAAACTGCGGAAATATCTATTTATATATCATGAAAGCTTATCAGGATGGTTTAGTGACTGAGGAAGAGATAACAACAGCGGCAGAACGTCTTTTCACAACAAGATATTTGCTGGGATTATTCGATGGAAGTGAGTATGACCAGATTCCATATGAGGCCGTGGAGTGCAAGAGCCATCTTGAACTTGCAGATAAAGTGACTGAGGAATGCCTGGTATTACTAAAAAATGATGGGTTACTACCTCTTAAAAAAGCCGAGATAAAGACGATTGGCGTAATTGGGCCAAATGCAAATAGCAGAGCTTCCCTGATAGGAAATTATCATGGAACTTCCTCGGAGTACATCACTATTTTAGAGGGGATTATACAAGAAGCTGCAGAAGATATTAGAATATTTTATTCAGAGGGCAGCAGCCTTGTAAATTCAAAAACCGAAGGACTTGCCTACGATAATGACCGAATTAGTGAGGCAGTCATTGTTGCAGAACATAGCGATGTGGTTATTTTATGTCTGGGACTTGATGAATCCTTAGAAGGGGAAGAAGGAGATGCCGGGAATAACTATGCCTCTGGTGATAAAGTAGATTTGCAATTACCAGAACCACAGAGAATCCTAATGGAGGCGGTAGCCAAGGTTGGGAAACCAACAATACTATGTTTAACAGCGGGTAGTGCAATAGATTTGTCCTTTGCTCAGGAGCATTTTGATGCAATTCTTCTTACCTGGTATCCGGGAGCTAGAGGAGGCAGCAGAATTGCAAAGACTCTATTTGGCAAAAGTTCACCTTCAGGGAAATTGCCAATTACTTTTTATAATAGTCTAGAGGAATTACCAGCTTTTGAGGATTATTCTATGGCTAAAAGAACTTACCGCTATATAAGCGGAGAGGCAATGTATCCGTTTGGATATGGCTTGACCTATGGAAACTGTGTTGTTAAGCAAGCTAAGTTTATAAATGGTAAAGTGGAAGTTGATATTGAGAACATTGGAACGTACGATACAGGAGATGTTGTACAGGTTTATATAAAGAATAAAGATTCAGAGTTTGCAGTTCCTAATCATAGTTTATGTGCATTCCAGAGAGTATTTCTAAAGAAGGGTGAAAGCACAAAGCTGGAGCTTCCAATTCGGGATGAGGCTTTCTTTGTTGTAAATGAAAAAGGGAAGTATGTACAAGAAGGCAGTAATTATACGATTTATGTGGGATTTGGCCAGCCCGACACCAGAACAGAGCAGCTGTATAATAAAAAATGCGTGAGTATTTTGGTGGAACTGGTATAGGAAATCAATGTTAATCGCTAAGAAGTAAAAAATAGAATTAATAGATTCACATTCTTAAGTTATGAATAGCGCGAGCCAATGATCTTTCGTCGTTGGCTCGCGCTTTATTGACCTTTTTACGGCAGCCTAGTCATACATTCTGTAGGCATAATCTTTGCTTCGGGTGCTGGATATTAGTCCCATATCCTCGTAATACTTCAGTGCACGTGCAGAAATATCGTATTTTACTGACAGTTCTCGTATTTTTATAAGTTCGCTCATAGGTACCTCCATAATTATTTGCTATAAATCCATTATAAAGTACGACGCAACGAGCGAGTCAATAGAAACTTGATCTGGTTTGATTTAATCGGGTACATTGTTTTATAATAAAGCGTGACATTTTTGCTTATTAATCGTTTATAAAAGGAAAGGAGAAAAAGGATATGAATAATAAGTCATTAGAAAAAATATATCAGCAATATTCCAATGAAGTTTATCTCTATGCTTTTTCTCTCTGCAAGAATTATTATGAGGCGCAGGAATTAGTAAGTGATACCTTTTTTAAGGCTTTGGTTTCTTTGGAAAAAGAAGATGGTGAATTTAAGTATTGGCTACTAAGAGTATGTAAGAACTCCTGGTTGGATGGACTGAAAAAGAAGAAATATATACTGGATAAACCATACGATGAGGCACTTTCTCTTACGGGAAATGATATGGTGAGCTTTATTTTAAAAGAGGAGGAACGAAGAACGTTATATGAAGTCATACAGTATCTTCCTCAAACGTATAAGGAAATTATTATCTTGTATTATTTTTGTAATTTATCATTAAAAGAGATTTCAGAAATTATGAACATTTCTCCTGGAGCAGGTAGAATGTTAATTAGCAGAGCAAGAAAATTTTTAAAGGAACGATTGAATAAGGAGGATTTTATATGACCTATCGTGAGCTTTTATTAAAATATAAAGAAGGTACACTAACAGAAGAAGAACGATTATTAATTGAACAGGAAATTGAAAAAAGTGAGGCAATCAATGATTATTTGGCAGAGGAAATAGAAGAATCCATCGGACTTAATGTTGTAGAAAAGAATGTAAGTGTAAGTAACGAAGAGTCTAAAAAGTTGGAACAAACAATTAAAAGTGCTGTGAACAGAAGATTTGCAAAAGTATTTATAGGTTCCGTTGCTTGCGTATTTACAATA
>JAFACO010000256.1 GCA_023425485.1 Bacillota bacterium | reverse complement strand
TGAACTAAATACTATCGCATAGCGGTACGGTTTTGTAATAAAATTCTTCATCTGCACTAGAACTCCTATCTCGCTCACTCATAAGCATCTTTTACGTACTGTTTCTTCACTTATGACCTTATCTTATACGTAAATTGTGTTAATTGTATGTTCATAATGTGTTTCACTTCTGAAATATATGTGTTATAAGGTTATGGTAGTTTTTTAATCAATAAACACTGCATTACGAGGTACTGTTCGAAAGGCTTTTTTAAAGGCTCTAGAAAATGTCGAGTAATTCTTAAAACCACTCTGAAAGCAGGCTTCAGTAATTGTATTTCCATTCTGGACCAAGCTCTTCGCAAGCAAAAGTCTCTTTTCTGTAATATAATTACCTATCGTATATCCTGTTTCTTCTTTAAAAAAGTGCATTAAATAATACCTGCTTAGATAAAACTGATCTGCCAGGACATCAATGCTTAATTCTTCTGTTAAATGCTCATTAATGTAATCTATAATTTTAATTAACTTACTGTTTGCATTTGCTGAATCAAGATAATTAATATGATTTGATATTGCCGTACGGTTTAATTGAATAAGGAACTCCAAAAATAAGATTTTCTGATAAAGCTCCTTGGCATATGCCTGATCTTCAAAAGAATGCTCTAATTCCTGACAAACCTGATAGAGCTTGCTTTTTTCCATAGAGGCAACCCTAAGGACATTCGAATCTTCCGTATTTGCTCGTTCAAAGCAATAGCCAAGGTCATACTCTTGCCCTTTATATTTACTTAAGAATTGGGTAGACACATATATTATGATTCTTTCATAAGCTGAATTATCAAGTATGGAGGGTCGGTGTATTTCACCTGCGTTGACGAGAACGATATCATAGGGCTTAAGCATATAATTCTTACCCTCAATTGTGTAATTGATATTACCGCTAAGCACTATCATTATTTTATTAAAATCATGATAGTGAAAATTAAAATCTTTCCGCTGTCTATCGTTGATATGAAATATTTTAAAATCGTCTTCCAGATAACCAAGTTTTTCAAACCCGTTCATTCGCCAGCCTCCCTTCTTGAAACATGATTGATTATTGTGTAATAAGCAATGTAAATACTTAATATTCGTCAATTTGCACACTGATAAGCTAACACTTATGTGATATAAAATATAGTTCAGTAAACAACTGTTTGAAAGTCTATATTTTGCAAATTAACTTATTATCTATTTATATTTTGCTTTTAATGCTCTCATCATTATATAGCATAATTTGCAATATTGAAAGCATTATAATTCTATTTTTATTAAATAATGTCATGTAATATAATATTAGAAGCAAACTGTATTCAAATGTATTTAAAAGGATAGTGTGAAGATTCTATGGTTATCACACGTGAATTTGCGTTTTACCAAATTCCTATTCCTTTGCAAGAATGGAGGACCTAAATGAACCCAACCGGTGTCTGGCTACCAATTATTACACCATTTAAAAATGATAAAATAGATTGTCAATCCTATAAGAACTTAATTGATTACTATATAAGCAAAGGTATTCATGGTATTATTCCCCTCGGAACCACAGGCGAAATCCCTGTCCTAAGTGATTTCGAGTTTGAAGATATGATTGAAAAGACAATGGAATATGTAAATGGTCGTGTTCCAGTGTATGTAGGCGTTGGTGGTAATTATACTGCAAGAGTAAATAAGAAAGTAGAAATAGCAGAGTATTATGATATTCAAGGTATTCTCTCTGTCTGTCCTTATTATAACCGTCCAAATCAGGAGGGTATTTATGCTCACTTTAAGAGCATTGCTGAGCAAACAAAGCTTAATGTTGTATTATATAATATTCCTTACCGTACTGGTGTGAATATAGAAAATGAGACCGTATATAAACTGGCAGAAATAAAGAACATTGTTGGAATTAAAGACGCTAGCGGTAACTTTACACAAACACAGTCCTTACTCATGAATCCTCCAAAAGACTTTAGCATACTCACTGGAGAGGATAACTTATTCTATTCAACCCTTGCTTTAGGTGGTCAGGGAGGAATATTGGCATCTGCTCATATAAAAACAGAACTCTTCTTAGACGTTTATAATAATATGAAAGAAAATGATATGAATGCTGCCTTCTCTACCTGGAAGAAACTTTCTGAATTCATACCACTCTTATTTAAAGAACCAAATCCTTGCCCCATTAAGTATTGCTTAAAAGAACTGGGCTTAATCGAAAGCCCTGAAGTAAGACTCCCACTTGTGGAAATATCAGACGAATTAAAAATAAAATTAAATCGTGCTGTGTTAGATAGATAAATATTAAAGGCTTATCTAAGGAAGAGTCGAGAACCTCTCCCTAGATAAGCCTTAAATTATTATTTATTCTAAATCTTCGAAATCAAAGGCAGCTGCCTTGGTATAATTCGTAACTTTCGCTTCAAAGAAATCCGTTTTGGTTTGATTAATGTTAGAAAAACCATCAATCCATGCCATGGGGTTTTCTGTAATTTCAGGATAAAGTTCTTCTATGCCAATCGCCTTAAGTCTTTGGTTCGAGAGATACTTAATATATCTCTCTATTAAAACATCATTGATGCCCAAAATCTCGTTATTCGTTACATATTGACCCCAGCTGATTTCATGTTCCACACCAACTCTCATCATCTCCCTGATTTCCTCTACTACTTTTGCAGAAAACAGTTCCGGATTTTCACTTCTAAGTTCCTTGATAATATTTTGAAATAATACCAAATGGGTAACTTCATCTCGGTTAATGTATTTAAATATTGTGCTGGTGGCAGTCATCTTTCCCTGTCTTGCTAAGGTGTAAAAGAAACTAAAACCAGAATAGAAATATATTCCCTCTAATATATAATTGGCAACAACTACTCTGATAAAGTTATCCTGGGTAGGTTCTTCATTAAAGGTTTGATATATATTTGCAATATATTGATTACGTTTTAATAATTTCTTATCCTCGCGCCATTCATCATATATTTTATCCCTGGTCACTGGATTGGTTACCGTATCAAGGATATAGGAATAACTTTGTGCATGTATCTCTTCCTGAAATGCCTGAATGTTAAGTAAAGAAGAAATTTCTGCAGATGTGATATACCTGGATAGATTCGGAAGATTTTCTGTTTGAACAGAGTCAAGAAAGTTCAAAAAGGATATAATCTTATCAAAAGCATTTCTTTCTCCATCCGTCAAAAGCGGAAATTGCTTAATATCTTCATTTAGCGAAATTTCTTCCGGAATCCAGAAATTATTAAGCATTGTACGGTAAAAGGTATTTGCCCAAGTATACTTGATACGATTCCATTCTCTAAGATTGGTGGTGTTTCCGTTAATCATAGATTCGGTTCCACGAATTCCTTGCTCATTAAATATCTTCTTTTTTAACATCATACTATAGTTCTCCTTACTTCCTTGGTATTAATTATTCTTTCAAACATTCAAGTTATTAGAATGCTCTATTTAATGATAAACATGTACTTCCCTTTTAACTTTAGCTGGAACAGCTTGTACACTCATCCATTTCAAGGGATTGATTTCTTACATAATAAATAGTCTTCAATCCATTTTTCCATGCCGACAGATATAAGTCAAGTATTTCTTTCGCTTTAACCTCTGGGGTAATGTATAAGTTAAAGGATTGTGCCTGATCAATGTGTCGTTGACGAATTCCACATGCCTTAATGCTATATTGCTGATTAATATGATGCGCTTCTTTATATAGCCAGAAATTCTCATCATTTAAATCCGGTGCTGCCTTAGGTGTAAAGCTTCCCTTCTTCTCTTCAATGAAAAACTTCTTAAAGATTGGGTCGATACCTGCTGTGGTTCCTGCAATATTGGAGGTACTTCCTGTGGGTGCCACTGCTGTGATATATCCGTTTCGTAACCCATACTTCTTTACATCTTCCTTTAACTTCAGCCATCTCTCGGATTCATATCCTCTGCGTTCAAAGTATTGACCCGTCTGCCACTCGGACCCATCAAAGGCTGGATAGGAGCCTTTTTCCTTCGCTAACTCCATGGAGGACTTAATTGCCTGATATGCTATTTCCTCAAATAATCGATCTGCTTCAGCGAAATGTGCTTCGCTCTCCCAAGCAATACGCTGATTTACGAGATAGTGATGGTATCCACTGGTGCCTAAGCCTATTGCACGGTATTTATCTCCTGTTATCCTTGCTTCTGAAACTGGAAATTGATTTAAGGTAATTACATTGTCCAGCAT
>JAFACO010000213.1 GCA_023425485.1 Bacillota bacterium | reverse complement strand
AACTCTCCTTAGTAGATTAAACCATTTATAATTAAATATTGTAAATTAATTAATGCGATACTTCAAGAAAATTTTACTAATAATTTAATATTTATGTTAACTAAATCTTTGATTTACCTCTTTTTATTTCAAATTAATTCTTCTCACTGCTTCTATATCTACTTTGGGTTCTCTATCTTTTGTATATAAACCATTTACTTCCTGTTGTACATCTGTTATCTGCGTATAGCAAAATCCGCATACATAACTTAGATTTTTAATAGCCGTGGTCAGACTATCAAATCGCTCTAAGAAGTCCGATTCCGATTTCACTTGCTTACCATATCCCCAGCCTTCCTTGGATGTGAACGCAACACCACCATATTCACTTAGAATAACCGGCTGCCCTTTATACTTATATCCATTTGCCATTGCATAACGAATTACATTAAAAGGGATTCTATTATTAAGGACATTATCACTAGATTCATATCGACTGCTTATTTCGTCTCCTCTTTCCGCATAATCATGCAGAGTTATAATATCGGAGATGGTATGCTCCCAACCATCATTCACAATGACAGGTCTATAAGGATCAAAAGATTTGGTAAGATAATAGATTGCCTCCGTAAACCTTTGCTGCTGTATATCAGTAGATACTTTTTCAATCCCCCAGCTTTCATTGAAAGGTGTCCAGGTAATAATGGAAGGGTGATTATAATTCTGCTCTACAATTTCCATCCATTCCTTTGTAAATGCCTGTATTGCATCATCATTAAAGGAATACTGGGCAGCCATCTCCGACCATACCAACAAACCTTTTTTATCACACCAATATAAAAAGCGTCGATCCTCTGTCTTTTGGTGTTTTCTAACGCCATTATATCCAGCAGCAAGAATTAAATCGATATCCTTTATGATAGCTTCTTCCGACGGAGGAGTTAAATGTGTGTCTTCCCAATAACCTTGATCCAGTATTAATCTTTGATATATGGGAAGATTATTTAGCAAAACTTTATTACCTTCAATGGAAATCTTACGCACACCAAAATAAGTTTGAACTACATCTTCACTAATTCCATCCTCAATCAGGGTCAACGTAACGTCGTATAGCTTAGGTGAATTCGGGGACCATATCGCCACTTCCCAAGGTCTATCCTCATTCGCTAACTTTACACTGAAGGAAGCATACCCGTCTCTAATCAATACACTGGCTACTTGAATTAACTTTCCTTCCAAGAATATATTACATTGCAAAAGTTTTTGTGTTGATACACTCCCCCCAGAAGTCTTAACATAAAATTGAATTTCTCTGTTATCTAGATCCGGTGTAATTTTTAACTTATTTAAATGAAATTCAGGAACTTCTTCCATCCAGACACTTTTCCATATTCCTGTTGTCTGAACGTACCAGCATTCAAAGCTCTCTTTCCTCCAACGCTGTTTTCCTCTGGGCTGAATGCAACTCATACTATCTTCAACCTTAATAGTGATATCATTTTCCCCATTCAATAGTTTATCTGTTATATCAAAAGAAAAGGCCGCATATCCGCCGGTATGTGCTCCAACAATTTCTCCATTTACCCATACTTTAGTTCTATAGTCAACACCCTCAAAATTAAGTAAGGTACGGGTTTTATCCTTCCTACTTACGTTAATTTTTCTATTGTACCATACAATATCATGAGTATTCTGATCTCCAATTGTACTTCTCTTTGTTTCATAAGCATATGGAACAAGGATTGTTATCCCTTGGGGAAAAGTTACATACCAATGCTCCGCCTCCCCTTTCTGATTATCATCAAAAGCAAAGTTCCATTCTCCGTTAAGGTTTGTCCAGTTGGCACGTTCCAACTGTGGTCTAGGATATAAGTTCAGCACAATACATTCTCCTCTTCTTTCATTACCAAAAAGAAACAACTTCCCATAATTTAACTCTCTAGCCAATAATATAAACCCCATATTTCAAACTATATTATCTTTGTTTGCTTCTTTTCTTTGTTTGTTTTTTCTCTGTTTTTTACTTTGTCTGTTTTTTCCTTTGTTTGTTTCTTTCCTTTGGTTGTTCTTTCATTTTGGTTGTTCTTTCATTTTGGTTGTTCTTTCTTGTATTTATTTTATTAGTACAAAAATAATTTCAAAAATCTTTAATAACATTAGCTATATTTTACTTCTAATACCCTGCACTGTCTATATGTTTGTTTATTTGCCCACCTACAAGACGACTTTCACTTATCCTGAATAAAAAAGAGATTATCCTTTACTTGACCAGTAAGGATAATCTCTTTTTTAGCTTTCCCGAAATCAAACGCGAGCATTGCGAGCGCACCCGCGATACGGTATTCCTAGTTATATCTTACCTTATGAAGATATTTCTCCTTTGTAGCCAATCCGCCCCTGATATGGCGCTCTGACTTATTGAGGTCCAAGACTACCCTTGCTCTTTCTGCGAGGGAGGGGTTAATTTGTGTGAGACGCTCCGTAACGTCTTTATGTACGGTCGATTTCGAAATTCCGAACTGCTTTGCAGTCTGCCTTACAGTGGCGTTATTGTCGATGATAAAGTTAGCGATTTCAACCGCCCGTTCCTCTATATAGCCTTTCATAGTGTCTGCGTTCCCCGTCTGACTGGAACGCATTCCCCCTTATTATCGTTGTTGTTACATTGTATGCAGGGAAAAACGACAGTATTACTTGGAATAATTACTGAAATAAAACTTATTTCTATAATTTCGTAAATAATTCGAAAAAAGCTGAAGGTTAATAAGTAGTAGAAGCAATACTCCCCTTCTTATGTAACCTTCAGCTATTATATAATATATAAACCTACGAACAGAACCTTTTTATAACTGACATACCTTACGTGGATTTAAGATATTCTTAGGATCAAAGGCTAATTTAATTCCTCTCATAATTTCCACAGTGGCAGGGTCCATAGATTCAAAGAGGTAAGATTTCTTAGCAAAGCCGATACCATGTTCACCGGATACCTGCCCTTTTAACTCTCTTGCTTTTCCATAGATTTTATCCATGGCAGCAGTCATTCTTTCTTCCCACTCTTCTTCACTTAGGTCATCTTTTAATACATAGGCATGAAGATTACCATCACCTGCATGACCAAAGCTCTTGATACGAATGTTTACTTCTTTATATAATCCGTGGATGTATTCTACCATCTCATTTACACAGCTTCTTGGTACAACTACGTCAACCTCATCCATGTAAGTTGTGGAGCCTTTAATTGCTTCCAGGAAGGCTCCTCTAGCTTTCCAGATAGAATCTTCTCTTTCACTGGTATCTGAAATTAAAATATCAAGGGCACCTTGTTCCAAACAAATTTGAGCTGCACTTTCGTAGGCTCTTTCCACTTCTTCGGTGGAATTACCATCAAACTTTAATAAAAGATAGGCATCTGCACTATTATCCGGGAATTTCTTACCCAAATATTTTTCAGCATCCATGATTACTTCTCTTTGCATGAACTCAATTGCTGTCGGTGCTGATTTGGATTTGATAATCATTGGTACAGTACGAATTGCTTTCTCAAGGCTTGGGAATGGTACAAGTAAGCTAATTGCTTTCTTAGGCAATGGTAATAACTTCAAGATTGCCTTTGTAATTACACCAAGGGTTCCTTCGGAACCAACCATTAAATCTTTCATTGCATAACCGGTACTGTTCTTTACCACTTTGCCACCAAATTCAACAACGGTTCCGTTTGGTAATACTACTTCAAGTCCACGAACATAATCTCTAGTTACACCATACTTAACAGCTCTCATACCACCTGCATTTGTACTGATGTTACCTCCAATGGTTGCTGATTTCTCGCCTGGATCTGGAGGATAGAATAAGTCTCTCTCCTGAACATAAGCAGACAACTCCATTAACAATACACCTGGTTCTACTGTAATTGTAAGGTTGTTTTCATCCAACTCAAGCACATGGTTCATGAGGGTAGTAT
>JAFACO010000164.1 GCA_023425485.1 Bacillota bacterium | reverse complement strand
TTCGCCGTATTTCATGCCAGGCATGAAAATGGGACCTATAGGGCTCGAACCTATGACCCTCTGCTTGTAAGGCAGATGCTCTCCCAGCTGAGCTAAGATCCCTTTCGAAAGTAGTTTTATTATATCTAGTACAAGCTCTTTTGTCAAGCTGAAAAACATGAATTAATTGAATTATTTATAATATTAGAACAATAATATATACGTAATAATCATATATCTAACCTTTGATATCATATTACACATCCATTTCTGCTTGATGTATCTATCTCCACTAACCAAGGTTTTTTAAAATTTCGTAGTACCGCAATGTAGCTAATGCACTTGGCTCACCTTTTTTACAAAAAGATAATTGGGCCAATCTAGGAACAACATGCTCTACAACAATTTGTCCACACTTCATCTTGGATTCCAGTATTTTCAAAGCTTCCAGAAATCGCTTATCCTCCTTTGCACGGTTGTAAAAAGATAGAACATAGATATATACAAATAGATTGTAGTTACGAAAAGGATATTCAACTTCCATGAAACGTTTACCAATTCCATAATGGCATGGTCCAATTGGTTTTCGTATATTCCAGTGTTCTAGCAAGAAATCTACAGCCTTATCAAGCACTGCTTCTTTGTTTAAATATTCGCTAAAGCGGAATGTGTTAAGGACTGTAAGTGTAGGTAAAGGATTTGAATAGTCAGTTTCAGGACCTCGACCATAGCTAAACTTGTTGCAACGCCAACCGCCATCCGAATATTGTGTATCCAATAGGTGTTGGAAGGTTTTTAATAATTTGGGGTCGGAAAAGTATCCCATATGGCAAAGTACATTTGCAGCATTTGCAGTTTGACAAGGGTAGACTGAACCTTGAGGATACAACTTAAAACTTCCATTCTCCCTCCAGGTACTGAAAATTAATTCGGCTGTTTCGTTGAGTAACGGACTAGTGGGTTCCATACCTAAGTCTAATAAATAGAGTACGCACTCTAGAGTTGAAAAAGGAGCTCCTTTTATCAGTCGTTTATCAGGTGTTGTCCAAAGATCGGCACCATTATCGTATCTATGTGATAATATTGTCTCAACATCCGATAAATATTGCTTCTCTATAGTCATAAACTTTACCTCCATCTTATAACCTTCTATACTTAGTTGATTTTCTAGAAAAGTCTGACTAACGGTAAGCACAATTAGAATCTGTATTGTTAATATTCTTAGAAGACCTTGGTATTTTTATTGTAACCCACATAATAATGCTTGTAAACATTTTGAATCATTATTCTTTGTTTCTTTTAGGCTGGAATATAAGTATTCTCAATATTCCAGCCTAACTTAATCATCTATTCTAATAACCCTGAAAGCGTATCTTCGTATACAACATAAAGTTCATGAAGTGCACGGGTTATAGCCACATATAAAAGTTTGGCAGCTTCATCACTCACTGGATAACTCTCCTGACTTGGATTCCACAGGATTACTGCATCGAACTCCAGACCCTTTGTCATATGAATTGGAAGCACCATAATCCCGTTTTTAAAGGTCATTTCCTCAATATTTTCTTCCAGCTGCGCAATACCTACCTGCGGACTTAATAGCTCCTTCACTCGTAACGTTTCTTCCACACTCCGACAGATAATGGCTATGGTATCGTATCCGGAGGCTTGTATTTGTTTTATCGTATCCACTACCGTTTTGACCATCTCTTTTTCATTTGCTAACTTTGTTATCTTAACCTCATTCCCATGACGAATAATCGGTTCAATATCATAGGTCTTAAAGGTGCATTTTTTTAAAACTCTACTGGCATATTCAGATATCTCAACTGTATTACGATAACTTTTAGCCAATAGATAAAATGCATCCTTTTTAGAGTCAAACACCTCACTTCGCAACGTCTCCCAGTCATTCATACCACTGTCATAATTGATGTTCTGTGTGATATCTCCCATAATGGTATAGGTGCAGGTAGTAAATATCTTACGAAGCAACTGATAAACAATTACTCCAAAATCCTGTGCCTCATCAATTACAATATGTCTTACATATTCGAAGTCAATTGTCTGTTTCAGCCTTTTCTTAATATAGGTCAGCATTACCAAATCGTAAAGATCTACTTTCTTTTGATGGAGTTCCTGCAATAAGAGTTGTATTACTGCTTCCTCTGGCACCTGTAACTGCTTTTCTAAATAAATATCACGTTCGCTAATTAAGCTCATTAAAAAGCTTTCGTAAATTTCCATTAACTTCAACTTCTGATTTCTCATTCCAAAATGGTTACGGAACTTATTGACCTCTGCTCTAATTTCCTCTTTCCGCTTCATTTCCGTTTCGTTAATTGTGGAGATCTTGTTCATAAGCCTCTTATTTAGCATATCAATCTTTTCCTGAAGAGGTTTATCCTGAAAGAAATCCAGCAGATATAAGATTTCCTCTTTCGAGTAAATGACCTTTCCTCGATATACAACATCATCTGAAGCCACAGAATGTCGTTCATATCGCTCCATAAAAGGAATTAATAGTTTCATAAACTCAATGGAACCCTTCCATTGTCTAAGGCTTGAATGTAAGTTGGTATCCAGCTTGGGTTGATGTTTTAAAAAGCTATTACTTAAAGAATACTTGCCTTTCTTCAGATTAAAATCTTTGTCCAATAATGTGAGCAGGAATTCCTCCATCGTCATCTGATTGACGTTATAGACATCTAGATTTGGCAGTACACCAGTAATGTAATTAAGGAGCATTTTATTGCTGCCAATAATATAGAACTCATCCGGTTTAAACTTATCCTTAAAATTATATAAAATGTAAGATATACGATGCATTGCAACGGTGGTTTTACCACTGCCTGCAACTCCCTGTACAATGACACTATGCCAGGGTGTATCTCGAATAATTGCATTTTGTTCCTTCTGAATAGTCGCAATGATTTCACCCAGCACCACCTCTTTATTCTTACTTAAGTACTTGGTTAGGAAATCATCATTGGTGATAACTTCTGAGTCATAAAAATCAATTAGCTTACTGTTTTCGATTTCATATGTCCTTTTTAGATTTAAATTAACAACAACTTCCTCCCCAAAGGGTGTTTGATAAGAGCTTTCTCCGATATCGCTATCATAGTAAACACTGGATATGGGTGCTCTCCAGTCTATGATCATACTTTCCGATACACTTTTACGAATACCATTCTTTCCAAGATATAGTGAGTAATGTTTGTTATCGTCCATATCCTGATAGTCGATGCGGCCAAAATAAGGTTTTTTCAAAGCCAAAAGATTTTTATTCAGGGTTCGCTCCGTCATCATTTTCATATCCAGTCCTATCACAAGATCATTGTGCAGCTCTGGATTATTCGATCTATAATTGTCATAGAGTTCCTTCGTTTCTGCGCTCATATCCTTGACTCTTTGCATATAGTCATCGATATTATGTTCAATTATCTTTACACACTGCTCCAGATGAAGTTCTTCCTTTTGGCGTTCCTTGTGAACATCCGTTATTTGTGGTTGTATATCTATATTCATGTTGTTATCTTCCATAATCTTTACCTCCTATGTTGGTTTCGTTAAATAATTGACCACCAAACTTCGCAGCATAAGAACTTATACTTTGCTTAGTAAATTGAAGTCAATGTGAAAAGACTACGATAACTACTTTTCAGTACAGTTATAATTCTTCTTTTATCAAGCAAAAACTAAGTATTAACTGTGAAGTATATGTTTAACATTCATTCTTGTTATGACCCCGTCGATTTATAATGTCTGATTCCAAGCCTCCAAAATAGATAGCTCGGTATCAAAAACCAACATCCTAGAATCGGATATAACATGTATATCTTATGGTCCACTCTTCCCGTGAGATAAAGAAATGGATAATATTGAAACAAGGTATATGGTATTACAAAAGTACAAAACCGAAAGATGGATTTACCATAGACATCAAGCGGATACTTTCCATATTCCCTGGCTCCATCAGTTAGAATATTCATAAATTCTAGTCCCTCCAGGGTGAAGAAACAAAATCCCGCATATATGATAAAGAGACAGCCAAAGATTACAGCACCTCCGAGAACCATAAGTATTAAGGTCAGGATTCTTTCAAAATTCCATTCTAATTCGGATTTATGAATACCATATAGAAACATCACCAATGATTGCAGCACTCTCCCAATTCGAGTAAATTCCATTTTACCCATAACAATCTGAAGCATGCTGCTCCTTGGCCTAAGCAGGATACGATCAAATTCCCCATTGCCAATCGTAGATGCAAACATATCAAATCCACGCATGAATACTTCAGCAATGGTATATGACATTAATACTGTTGCAAAGCAAAGTATAACCTCATGGAATTGATACCCTTTTACCTCATCAAAACGATAAAACATAAATAATACCCCTAGAAACACATTAAAAGATACCAGAAAGTTTCCAAGTAACGTTAAAAAAAAGGATATCTTGTACTGCATAGCGGCCTTTAAATTCATCATGAAAAACCTAAGATATAATTTCATTTGTTCCCCTTAACCTCCCTGTACGACAATTCTTTTTAATGCAGATGCTGTTGTTCTCTTTCCTATCCACACTAACACAATAATCCAAAAAAGTTGTAAAGCAACCTTTTGGTATACTTCTACACCTGATATATCTCCTGAATAGATTCGGAGGGGGACATTTTGCATGGAAGCGAAAGGAAGAAGCTCCACAACTTTTCTTACACCCTCTGGTAAGAAGGGAAGGGGTACAACTGCACCAGCAAAAAACTCTACAATAGACACAGAAATTAATCTTAACCCCGTTGCTGAATACGTATAAAAGGTTGATATATAAACCAGCATACAGAAAGCCACTACATTTAAAAAAGCTAGTATTGCAGTAATTACAAACCATAACCCAGCAGCCGCTGATACTGGAAGCACCATATTATACGGCTTAGGTAAGAACCATGCTACAACTAAAATGGGAAAGCAGCGAAGAACCGCTTTTGAAATTCTATTTGCCATACTTCGAACGAACCAAAGGTCATAGATATCCGCCGGTCTGCATAACTCATAGGAAACTCCACCATCGATTATGCTTTGGAAAATCTCATTCTCATAAAACCATGCCATAAACAATGCCAGTAGAGCCTGTTGAAGCCAAATGTACGAAGCCAAAGCTTCTCTACTCATAGGAAATGCCTCTGGATTTACCTCATAAAATGCCCGGAACATAAGAAGCTGTAATGCACCCCAAGCAAATTGAGTTGCAATTCCTGCCAATGCTGCTGCCCTGTATTGCAATCCCGCAATAAAGCGCATGCGAAAAAATGATAAGTATTTCTGATACTTATGAATAGACCTGTCTATACTCAAGACCCATCACTCCTTTCAAATATGTTAATAAGCCTATAAAATCAGTTGTAACAATTCAATTACAAGTGCGATTTTCCTTTACTCCACCTCGCATATAATGAGAGCAATACAAGTTTTGATACAACATCCATAGCTGAAGGCCATATAAAATTGCTCACAAAAAATAACTTCTTTTCTCAAAGAAGGTACCTTTATTTATATTTGATATGTTTGATAAAGATTAGCAACTACTTCGTCAATGGAAGCTCCGTTTACAGAGATATCACTTACTTCAACTTGTTTTGAGATGCAATGGATTGCTTCTGACACAGATATTTGGTTAAGATCAATATTAAAAGTGATTAAGTTTTTACTTGAGCTAAGTACCGACATCCCTTCCCCTAGTTCTGTTATCTTACCTGCGTATTCTACTGTAAGCTTCTTATTTCTTGAGGATTGTTTTCTAATGTCCTCAAGACTACCATCCAACAGGATATTCCCCTTTCCAATTAAAATAATTCTCTTCGTCAGACTCTCAATATCTTGCATATCATGGGTAGTCAAAATAACCGTAGTCTTATGTGTGCGATTTCGTTCAAGTATAAAATCTCTAACTGCGATTTTTGAAATAGCATCCAGACCGATGGTTGGCTCATCCAGAAATAAAATTTTTGGACTGTGCAGGAGTGATGCTGCAATTTCACAGCGCATACGTTGTCCCAACGAAAGTTGCCTTGCTGGAGTTCGAATAATTTGCTCCAGATGAAGTAAGGATACTAACTCCTCTAAATTGTTGTTATAAAGCTGAATTGGAATTCGATAGATATCACGAAGAAGCTCATAGGAATCAATAACAGGAACATCCCACCATAGCTGGGAACGTTGTCCAAATACAACTCCGATCTCATTTACATGAGCGGTACGTTCCTTCCAGGGAATTCTTCCATTAATGATACAACTTCCTTGATCCGGTGTAAGGATTCCGCTTAGTACTTTAATTGTACTGCTCTTACCTGCACCGTTTGGACCGATATACCCGACCATCTCACCATCCATAATATTAAATGAGATATCGTCGAGTGCTTTGATGCATTCAAATTCTCTATGGAACAGAGCTTTGAACGCTTCAGAAAATCCGGCATTACGCCGATTGACGCGAAACGTCTTAGAGAGGTGTTTGACCTCAATCATATGAATTTCCTCCTGGTAGTAATATTTTTTCAAATATCTTGCCAAGCGACGGCGTACCTTTAAGGTACACTTTTTTCCTTGGATTTTGCCAAGAAAACCCGTGGTAAATATTTATTTGTAAGGAACAGTAATTATATTCCTATATCCAAGGTTTGTCAATAAATACATTTATTTTATTAAAAAATAGAAGGGACTTGTAGTCCCTCCTAGTCATTTTAAATCTATTTCATGAGTTAAAACATCATATTCATATATTCCATGAACTTCGTCTCCTGTATTGGTAGTCCATCATCATAATCACCCGCAATTCTACATTGCTTATTACATCTGTGCATTAAATAAACTCTTTATTTTATAGATTACATCATCGGAATCCGCATTAATAGAGGATGCTTCATTAATATTAGAAATAGTCTGCAGTGCATCAATGTTTGCATTATATCCAATGGTATATACCGGAATCCCGCTTTCCTCAATCACTGACTGTACATAATTCAAGGAATGTCCCTCTGTTGTTTCACCATCACTTAATAAGAATAACATAAGCTTAGTATTCGGATTCTTCTCCTTTGCCTCTAGCAACATCTGAACTGCAATTGTGATTCCATCATAGGTGGCTGTTCCTCCAACTGCCTGAAAATCCTCAACTGCCCCTTGGAAATATGCTCTCTGGTTAAGGTTGAATTTGTCAATTGGAACTTCAATCGTCACGTCAGAGCTATAACTAACTAAACCAATATAGTTGTTATCTTTGATATATTGCGCTCCATTAATTAAACTCTTTTTTAATTGAGTAATGGGAGCACCATCCATACTTCCACTTATATCTGCAACAAAGACCGCGGTAATATCTTTTCCACCATCTTTGTTATCCTTCCATAGTTGTTGCGCTTGAAGCACCTCTGCACCATTTACATCAATGTTTTCGCCTTGATAGTCATTTAAACCATTAAAACCGTATTCTGTAGCTAGCGATTGGGCCTTATTATCTAAGCAATACTCTGTAAAACTTTCAAGAGCAGCTTTCCTATCCTCTTCTAAGGTTCCAACTGCATAGATTGGGTTATCATGACGTATACCAAAAGGAATAAATTCATATTTTGATAATTCTTTATCATTACTATAAGTCTGATACTCCATTACCATGCCTTCCAGCTTACCGGAGGCGGCACCTTCACGCATTTGTATGGTGGTATATGCAACATAAGGTACATTATTTTGGAAGGAAGTAAATCCCGCCTTAGCTGTATCACTTAATAAATTCGAAGAATCATAAAAATGCAGTGTACTTAATAAGAAATTTAGACCAGTGGAGCTTGCAAGGGGATTGGTGTATCCCATAATCATCTCATTTGCAGCTACTGCTTTTATAACTGCTGCCATATCCGCTTTTCCGTAGGTTTCTTCAAGCTTCTTCTTCGTCTCTTCCTTCACTAGAATACCTGCTACATTCCCTACTAAACGTTCTGCAACAAGGTCTACTTTCCCACCTTGACCGGTAATTAAATCTCCCCATAATTTAGAAGAAGGAGTAAACCCTTCCGGAACATATTTTCCAGATATAATGTAATCAGCGGCTAATCCAGATGCTACATTTCGTACAGAAACTGATATTGTTCTTCCTTGATAATCAAAATTCTCATTATTAAATTCTTTTGCAACATCAATAATCCAACCATCTTTATTGCTACCGGATTTTTCTGGGCTTGCAAATATTTCAATATTAATATCACCATAGCCTTCTACCACCAATGGATATTTATCAATGTCTGGCAACTCATCGTATAAGGAAGCAGCAGCAAGTTCAACCGATGCTTTTCTGGGATTCCCAGTATTGACCGTAATTTCTTCTTTTAAATAATCTATTTTCTCTGTTATCGTCTTGTTATTAAATGCTTCTAAATCATTGCCAAAACCATTCTTACCTTTACCTAAACTCGATATCACTACTAATACAATTAAGAAAACAACTACAATTCCAACGATAAATTTAACAATATTACCCCGTTCCATTTTGTATCCTCCTATTTATGATTGTATTTTTTAGCAAGCTCATCCATTTCATCATCTTCTAAACGAAGACTTTGCATCGCATTTACAACATCTTTTAACCTGGTCATATCTGAGTCTACCTTTATCTCGTTCATCCTGGATATCTCTGTTATTAAAGTCTCAAAATCATTTAAAATATTATTGTTTTTTATTAATTGATCTTCCATAAAGTCTATGTTTTTTATAATATAATCTGGTAAGCCATATTCATCAAAAATCTCCAACCTGTTTATAAACATTTGAACATTTACCAACATGGCTTTTTCCACTGCGGGTATCAACCCCGACAATGAACTATCCCCTTTCATATCCATTTTAACATCGATTAATTGTGACAGGACTTTTTTACGCCTCTTAAAAATCTGAATTTGATTTAGTAGTCTCTTTATTCGACTAACAAGCTGTTCATTTCTAAATAATTTGATTTGATCCTCCAAATGATAATATAAACTATCAAGTTCTGTTACCTTATCCTCTTGTGTTATTTCTTGAACAGAAACTTTGAATATACTTTTATACAACACCATAATTGAAAAAAACAAGACCAAAAATATTCCCATAATGATAGCGGTTATAGCTAAACTACTTAATTGCACTCTATTGTATAGGATTACTGCTAATGGAATAGTTAAGACAGCACTAACACCAATCATCCAATACATTGTAAAATTCTTATTCTGCTTCATCTCCAGACTTACCTCCCTAAACTACATGGTTTAAATAGACCTGATCTTCGGTAATCCTATAATGTAACCCAATTGATAACTGTACGAAATTAAGTAATCATCTTTATAAATATGTCATATTAATTAATAATCTTACCTTATTATTCCAGACATTTCAAGTGAGCGATTGATTAAATTAATTAAAGACACATTAAAAAAGTTCAAACCGAAGCTAACCTAAGCCACAATTTGAACTTTCTTTCTTCATATATTATATTTTTATATTTATTCCATTAATTAAAAGCTAATCCTAATTCGAGATATTCCTTAGGTGTAAGATTATATTCCTCAAGTGTCAGGTCACCGTCTTTGTAATTAATAATATTAATACAGGTGTTCTTTAATATTATCTTACCTGATCCGGTATTTCCATTGCTTAGTACAGACAGTACACTATTAATTGAAGCTCCATGTGAAACCATAACAATATTACCGTTGTTATATAATTGTGCATACTTTTTAAGGTTAGATATCATTCGATTACACAAGTCTTCCCAGGGCTCTTTGTCATCCACCTCACCTGTGGCATAGAAGGCTTCTCTTTCCGTAGGTGTCAATCCGGATACTTTTGAAAAGTCTCTTTCCGTAATTCCCTCCTCAACAATGACCTTATCAACCTCTGTATATTGTGCAATTATCTCTGCTGTCTTTTTTGCCCGTATTAATGGGCTAGTAATAACAGCCTTAAACTTACTTGATTTAATCGCATTTCCACATTCTCTAGCCTGTTCCATACCAAAGTCATTAAGGGGAATATCTTCTCTGCCTTGAAATCTGCCTTCCAAGTTCCAATTCGTTTGTCCATGTCTGATTAAAAAAATCTTCATTATCATTCTCCGATACTAGTAATTAAAGCTTGAAGCGTAAAATAATCTCCTGAAGACTGACAGCTAATGCTGCTAAACGTTCACTGGATTTTGCAATTTCGTCAAGAGAGGTACTTTGCTCTAACATTGCTGAAGATGCTTCTTGCGTACTAGCTGCATTCTCCTCTGCAATTGCTGACAATGCCTGAATCATCTCCATAATATCATCCTTAGCATTCAGCATTTCCTTGCCCGAAGCATTTAATTGCTCCATTGCTTTTCCTGTTCCTTCTGTTGCTTCCTTAATCAAAACATATTTTTGCTTTGTGTTACTAACACTCTCACTTTGCTCTTTGGATATAGCATTTACTCTTTCCATAGCATTTACAGCTTTTAAAACCACTTCCTGTAACTGATTAACAATATCATTAATATGGGTTGTTGAATTAGCCGATTGTCCAGCAAGTTTCTTAATTTCAGCTGCAACCACAGCAAATCCTCTTCCTGCTTCTCCTGCCTTCGCAGCTTCAATTGAAGCGTTCAGAGAAAGTAAGTTTGTCTGGTCTGCAATGGATGCAATCACAGTACTTGCTTCTCCAATTTGAGCAGTACTCTCATTTGTTTTCTGTATAATATCATAGATTTCACGAATCGCATTACTGCTTTCCTGTGAGATATCAGAAAGTCGATCAATCTCTATTAAACCGTCCGCTACAACTCCTACAATTTTATCGGAAGCCAGGTTCATATTGTCCATGTAATCTTCGTTCTGCTCAATCATTTCCCCTAGGTTAATAGCCTGTAAGGAACCTTTTTCCGTATTAGCGGCTTGCTCAGATGCACCCTTTGCTATCTCTTCTACAGTACGTGATACTTCTTCTGAAGCGGTTGCTGATTGTTCTGTCGTTGCTGTAAGTTCTTGTGCTGTTGAAGTTAATTGTATCGAGGAGTCTGTAATCTCACCAATAATTGCTCGTAAGCTTGTGGTAATACTTTGCATGGACCTTGCCAGTGTACCGTTCTCATCCTTAAGTTTTTGATATTTATCAGGTACATCTGCTGACATATCAAGTTGTGCGATACTATCTGATATTCTAGCCAATCTAACAATCGGTTTTGATATAATAGTTCCAACCATGTATACAATTATCAGTGCAAACAGTAAACAAATTGGCGCATATAGTAACATTTTATTCTGCATGTCGTTGTTTGCAGATAGAACTTCATTTGCTTTGGCAGTTACAACATAAATCCAATCCGTACCCTTAATTTTTGAGAAACCAGCATAAATGCTGTACCCGTCATAATCATAATTTACAAAACCATCATTTTCTCTCAGAATAGTACGTTCCGCTTCAGCAAAGGATCTGTATTTTTCCTGAGCAGCTTTTAATTCCTCTTCTGACATTTTTTCTTTTATTTCTGGTACTCCAGCAACAATCTTAACTGGATTTATTAAACCTTTCACCAACTCTTCATCTGGGTGAGCTATAAATTGACCTACATTATTGACAATGTATGCATAACCCTCTTCACCAAAGCCTCCATCAAGGATAAAGCTACTTAAGGTACTTGCATCTCTGCGTCCAATTAATACCGATATTATTTTATCATCCTTTATAACAGGAACTGCAACCATAATAACTGGTTGTCCTGTTACAGAACTTGTTATAACATCAGAAATGTTTGCTACACCTGTCCACGCCTTTTGAATGTAGGAGCGACTTGCTAACATTGCTTCGCTACCATCGTTATAATACGCTGTTCCATCTGGTTGTACAATAGCAAGGGCTAAATACTGTGAATATTCCATTTGGTATCTAAGCGCTTGTAACTGTGCATCTAAATCATCTGATTGTAAGGCCTCTGTATGTGCTAATGTGTTTAGCTCAATAGTTAAGGCATCCATTTTACTTTCCATGATTTTTGCTTCATCGGCAGCTAAAAGTCTTACTGTCTTTTGTACTTCTTTTGTTATTAAATTCTTTCCTGTACTTATTGAAATGAAGGAAACAAGGCTTATTATTACAATCAATATTATCATAAATGACACTAATAATTTGGTTTTTATTTTTTTCATGTGTCTTTATCCTGCCTTTACATTGTTCTTTTACTTTATTACATTAAAATAATATATTATTTTATTTCGCTTTTCAACATAAATATACATTTTATACTTAAATTATATTATTTTTGACAATATGTTCAGCCAGGTAAGTTATATGATACAACATAAGGAGAAAGCTTGTTTTCGAATGTATATTGTATCATATAACTTATAGGGACTTCCGAAAGCTTACTTTCGAATGTAAATTGTATTTATAACTTATAAGGTTCTCTGACTAAGAGAGATTCAGCGCAGCGATATTGAATTTAAAGCTGAATTGTTAAGTCTTGATAAAGTATATAAAAAGAAATAGGAATGAACCTTATGCTCATTCCTATCTATCATTTATATTTAAATATAATGAATTGAATACTTTGCTGCCAGTAAGATTGCTTCCACCATGCTAATTTCACTTGCAACTCCTTTTCCTGCAATATCCATAGCGGTGCCATGATCGACTGAAGTTCTCAAAAAGGGTAACCCTCCAGTAATTGCAATGGTTCGGTCAAAATCCAAGGTTTTCGTAGCAATGTGACCTTGATCATGGTATAGCGATAAAACACTATTATAATGTCCCTTCAAGGCTAGATGAAACACAGAATCTGCACCAATTGGCCCTACTACATTAATTCCCTCTTCCTGCAATTCCTTAACAGCAGGTATTACGTGGTTAACTTCTTCATCACCAAATAATCCATGTTCCCCGCTATGTGGGTTAAGTCCAGCAATTGCCATAGTACCTTCGGTTACACCTAGCTGCTGAAGCATACTTTTACATATTTTAACACAAGACTTAATCCTATCTTTTGTTACAAGTTCACATGCCTTCTTTAAGGAAACATGCCTTGAGAGGAAGAATACTCTTAAGCCTCTCACTTCAAACATTGTAAGCGGATCTTTGGTGTTCGTTATAGCTCCAAAGATTTCTGTATGTCCGATGAAGTCAATTTCACCCGCTTTCAGTGATTCCTTATTAATTGGTGTAGTTGCCACCGCAGAAACCAATTTACCATTAGCAAGCTCTATACTCTTTTGTATATATTCAAAGGCGGCTCTACCACACATTCCACTAATTTCACCAATGTGGTATTCTTCCATTACAACATTGTTTAAGTCGATAAGATTCAGAACGCCCTTACGATAATCACCGTCATCGGGGTTTTGCAAGATCTTTAGTGTCAGTTTTATCCCAGTAAAATTTAATGCATTTTGCAGAATTCTTTGATCACCTACTACAATGCAACGTGCATTACTTTGAACTTCCTCATTTGCAAGTGCTTTCACTACGATTTCAGGTCCAATCCCAGCTGGGTCTCCCATGGGAATTGCTATGATAGGTTTCATACCCTAACCTCACTTCTTGCAATAATCCAATCCTACCTATTAAACATTTGATGATACTGTCTTACCATTGGTTTGAAATATATCCTTCACCTCTGCCAGTAATTCCTTACTTGGCTCTTTTGTGTCTGTTAGCTGATATTCCAGTCCCATCTCTTTCCATTTGTACTCACCCATCTTATGGAAGGGTAATAGCTCAATCTTAGTCACGTTAGGGTAATTATCCAAATGTGCTGATAACTTCCTAATACTATCCAGATTGTCGGTCAGATTTGGTACTAGTACATAACGAATCCAAGTCTTAATCTTCTTCTCTTTTAGATACTCTAAAAAAGATAGGGTTGGAGAAAGCTCTACTCCAGTAACCTTTTCATATACCCTTGGATCATAATTTTTAATATCTAATAAAACAATATCCGTATATTCAAGTACTTCTTTTACCATATCATTGAAGATATAACCCGAGGTGTCGATGGCAATTGAAATCTTATGTTTCTTCAGTATTTTGCAGACCTCAATAATAAAATTTGCCTGTAATAAGGGTTCTCCTCCGGTGAAGGTAACCCCACCACCGGAAAAGTCCATATAGGATTTATATTTTAATATTTCAGATGCTAATTTGTCACTATCGTAAGTGGAACCTTTACTGACATCCCAAGTATCTGGGTTATGACAGAATTGACATCTAAGTGGACATCCCTGCATAAATACTACAAACCGGATGCCAGGACCGTCGACAGTTCCAAAACTTTCAAGTGAATGTATTCGTCCAACAACGCTCATAATTACACCAGCCTTTCTAGAAAAGCAAACCTTAAGCTTATAGGTACTGGAATATCTATGTGTGTGTCAATTAGATTGCAAACTTTTGTTATAGTTCTAATAAGCCACATCCTATCTTTCGTGGAAGGTACGATTGATAACGTCTAACTGCTGCTCTCTGCTAAGTCGAATGAAATTAACCGCATAGCCGGAAACACGAATTGTAAGCTGTGGATATAATTCCGGATGTTCCATAGCATCAAGTAAGGTTTCACGATCAAAGATATTAACATTGATGTGATGTCCCTTGTTATGGAAGAAGCCATCAAGTAAGCTTGTAAGATTATCAACACGTTCGTCAAGATTCTTACCTAAAGCCTTAGGTACCATGGAGAAGGTATAAGAAATACCATCTTCTGCATGCTTATAAGGAAGTTTAGCTACGGATAACATAGATGCAACCGCACCCTTCTTATCTCTTCCATGCATAGGGTTAGCACCTGGTGCAAAAGGTTCACCTGCTTTACGACCATCTGGTGTATTACCAGTTTTCTTACCATAAACAACATTAGAGGTAATGGTCAGTACGGATAAGGTGTGCTTAGCTTCACGGTAAGTCTTTACTTTACGTAATTTATTCATGAACTGCTTCACTAAATCAATTGCAATCTGATCAACACGGTCATCATTATTACCAAATGCAGGATACTCACCTTCAATTTCATAATCTACGGCAAGACCAGCTTCATTACGGATTACTTTAACCTTAGCGTATTTAATTGCTGATAAGGAGTCAGCTACAACGGAAAGACCAGCAATACCACAAGCCTGAGTACGTAGGATGTTGATATCATGAAGTGCCATCTGTAATCTCTCGTAGTTGTACTTATCATGCATGTAGTGAATAACATTTAAGGTATTAATATATAATTCTGCTAACCACTCCATCGTCTGGTCAAACTTTGACATTACTTCATCATAATCAAGATAATCGCCTGTAATAGGTGCAAACATAGGTGCTATTTGCTCTCCATAGATTTCATCCTTACCGCCGTTGATTGCGTATAGAAGTGCTTTTGCAAGGTTTGCACGTGCACCGAAGAACTGCATCTGTTTACCGATACGCATTGCAGATACACAACAAGCAATACCGTAATCATCTCCCCAGGCATCTCTCATGATATCATCACTCTCATATTGAATGGAGCTGGTATCAATGGATACCTTGGAACAGAACTTCTTGAATGGTTCTGGAAGGAAAATGGACCATAATACTGTTAGGTTTGGCTCTGGAGCAGGACCGAGGTTATAAAGTGTATGAAGTACACGGAAACTGCTCTTAGTTACTAATGTTCTACCATCAAGACCCATACCGCCGATGGTTTCTGTTACCCAAGTAGGATCACCGGAAAAAAGGTCATTATAGGAAGGAGTACGAAGGAAACGAACCATACGAAGCTTCATAACAAACTGATCCATCAGCTCCTGTACTTCTTCTTCTGTTATCTTACCATTTCTTAAATCTCTCTCATAATAAATGTCAAGGAAAGTTGAAACTCTACCAAGACTCATTGCCGCACCATCCTGCTCCTTGATTGCGCCAAGGTATGCAAAATAGGTCCACTGGGTTGCTTCAAAGGAGTTAGAAGCTGGATTACTGATATCATAACCATAACTTTCAGCCATTTTCTTCAACTGTTTTAAAGCTTTAATTTGCTCTGATATTTCTTCTCTTAAACGGATATCAGGAGATTCAAGAATTGGAATCTCAAGTAATTTCTTCTCCTGTACCTTCTCTTCAATTAAGAAGTCAACACCGTATAATGCAACTCTACGATAATCGCCGATAATTCTACCACGACCGTAAGCATCTGGCAGACCGGTGATAATACCTGTATGTCTTGCTTTCTTCATTGCATCTGTATAAGCATCGAATACACCATCATTGTGTGTTTTACGATTTTCAGAATAGATTTCTTCTGTCTTTGAATCAAGTGTGTATCCATAGGATTCAAGCGCACTCTTTACCACACGAATACCACCGTTTGGCATGATACCTCTTTTCAAAGGCTTATCTGTCTGAAAACCTACGATTAATTCTCTATCCTTATCTAAATATCCTGGTCCGAATGTTGTTATTGTTGAAGGATGTGATGTCTCAGCATCAATGATGCCTTTCTTTGTCTCTTCCTTCATTAATTCCATTGTCTTCTCCCATAATTCAGTGGTTCTCTTGGTTGGTTTTGCCAAGAAAGAGTCATCACCTTCATAGGGAGTGTAGTTATGTTGGATAAAGCTACGAACATTTACATAGGTCATCCAACTGCCTGGATCAAATTCATACCATTCTTGTCTCATATTAAGCCTCCATACACCGCACACGCGGCATCTTTAAAAAGATTACAACTGTTGTAATCATTAATTTTATCTACTATTTAATAATAATCTTTTTTGCTATTTTTTTCAATAGGAAATGATAATAGTTATCACTTTTAATCTCACATTTTATTATGAAATATATACAATTTTTTATGTTAATATTTTAACTTTGTGCAATTTAGATTAAATGTATTGGTAAAAATGTGACTAAAATCATTAAACATATTTATACAAAACATACTAAACCAAAAGAGCCTTTTTAGTATTTCCATTGCTCTCTCATTTTATTACATTAATACGCTAATTATTAGAACAGAAGAGATTCTGTAACCTTTAACCATTTATCTGTTTGATATATTTCAAAATCTGTAATCTTATTCTCTGGTGCGCTATAAATTAGCTCTCCGTTCTCTGTACTGATTAACAGATAGCTTTTATCCAAATAGTAATTCACTTTATCTGCAAAAACGATAAACTCCTCTTTATCAAAAGCACTTTCTTTCGTCCTTGCTCCATAATCAAAGCAGTAATAACCACTATCAAAGATTGAAAGCGTACCTGTTGGATTCAGTTGATATACCGAAAAAATAAACTCTGCAAATCCTGTACTGGAATAGGGATTAAATTGAAAGAGGTAATCCTGACCGTCAATCTTACACAAATATATAGAATTCCATCCTGCATGAGACGTATGTGCCTGTTCCATTAAAAGGACATTATCTTCGCTGTCCATTACTTCTAATATTACAAAATCATTTGCATTAGATTTAGAGATCGTAAGCTTTTCCAGGATACCATCTTGTGTCAGGTCAGCATCAAATTCACTTACTGTATTCACCAGACCTAAGGATATCTGTTCCCTAATATACTCTTCATCCTTCACTAAATAATAATTTAACCTTTTTATTTTCTTAGTTTCATTATTTGAATTCTTCAAAGTAATTTCTATACCCATATACATCTCTTCATCAAATTCCACAGAGGAAATACTGTAATCTTGGTCTTTATTTTCGTAAATAACATTTCCCTGTATATTGCATACTGTATTATCCTGTATATAGACAAGATTATTTGCCGGATCGTCCTTCCAAATAACATTAGTTCCGAAAGCATCTACTACATAATCCAGCTTTTCTACATCAAAGACACCGAAATAACTCTCATTCTTATTTGAACTTCCGATTAACAGTATTTTAGGCTCTGTATACTCTTCAGAAAGCAAGAAGTTTTTCTCTAAAGATGTTATTCTAATGTCTCTATCTTTCAGGGAATAACTTATTCCATTTAACTCAAAACCAGTGTCATGCGATTTAAACGTACTCTTTATCTTTTTAATATACAACTTCCTGATATTATTCACTTCACTTTGACTAGATTCATCATAATAGAGTTTATCATTAATGGATATGATTTTATTGGTATATATCTTTATTGTTACTAATTCTCCCCCTTCTTTTGAAAGAAAGCTAAGGGAATAATCGTACTGGTTCACATATGCATTACTATCGTCGTATGCTTTGAATTTTGCAAAGCTTTTTGCTATTCTATCTACATCAAACCTTCCTGATATCTTAATCCCTTTGCTATTGGATATACTTTTAATTAGAATTGACGATGTATCTGAAAGATCAAGTTGAATACTGCCATCTATGTTATTTATTATTTTAGAAGGTACAGTAGTTGTGGTTGGTGATGTAACTGTTGGGGTTGGCATAGTGGTTGGAATTGTAGTTGGTGCTAAGGATTGTATTTCGGTTGGAGTTATTGTTGGCGTTTCAACAAAATTCTTTTGGTTAGACTTCAATGAACATGATGCTAATAAAAGTGTACTAAGACTAACTAATACTACAATTTTCCTCATAATTACACTCCCCCAATTCATAAGTACCTTCAACAATAGTCTATCTATTTGGTGTTGTTACCTTATCATATAAACTATACATACTATACTAGAACTTCTTAATATTGTTTTATCTCATAATTAAAAGTATAATTGTTTTTAGAATAATTTCAATAAATTTCCTGCTTAATTCCATAAAATAAGAAAGTGGAGGTGTATCATTATTGTCTTATCTAAGCAATCTCAACAACGTTTTGGAGCAATATTCAAATAATAAAAATCTAAGCAATCGAATAACATTTCACTCAAAATATAGCACAAGTAAAATTTCTGCACATGACTGGTTTTTCGAGCAATACCAATTGAAGCCTGGTTGCCGTATTCTTGAATTAGGTTGCGGTACAGGAGCACAATGGGACGGTCGGATAGAGGCTCTTCCCGAACATACTACTCTCGTATTATCTGACCTCTCAGATGGAATGCTCGATACGGTGCATCAAAAATTTTCACAGTATCCCCAGGTGTTAATTCAAAAGATTAATATTATGGATATTCCTTTTCATGCAGAAACATTTGATTATGTAATTGCAAACTATATGCTGTATCATATACCTGATCTTCCCAAGGCTATAAGTGAGGTGAAACGGGTAAGTAAATCTTCCGGTATTTTTTATGCTGCTACAAATGGTGCAGGTGGAATGCGTGCTTATCTTCATGACAAACTACAACTTTTTAATCCCGGGTTAAGAGCTTTTGAAACTATTCCATCCTTTACAATTCAAAATGGTGAAAATATTTTATGCGAGTTCTATTCTTGCGTAAAACTAGT
>JAFACO010000149.1 GCA_023425485.1 Bacillota bacterium | reverse complement strand
TATCGCCCCTTAATCTATGCATATAAGGCAGAGAAGGTTGCCGTTCTTGGAAACGGATGTTTGAATGGGAATGGTGAACGTGCCTGGAAGGAAATGAATATCCTGCCACATAAGCGACCGTATCTTATTTGTTTTCAGGAATGTACTGGGGTGCAAATAGAGCAGGTTACATTAATTAACTCACCTGTCTGGACCATTCACCCCTTGCAATGTGACAATGTCTTAATTAAGGGAGTTACCATAAAGAATCCGCCAGACTCGCCCAACACAGATGGGATTAACCCAAATGGCTGCAGTAATGTTCGTATATCGGATTGTTTTATTGATGTAGGGGATGATTGTATCGCAATCAAAGCAGGGACGGAGCTTACGGTGAATAAAAGGCCTTGTGAAAACATTACAATATCCAATTGTAATATGATACATGGACATGGTGGAATTGTAATTGGCAGCGAAATGAGCGGCAGCATTCGAAATGTCACTGTCACCAACTGTGTATTTCAAGATACAGATCGAGGGATACGTTTGAAAACAAGGCGCAGACGAGGTGGTGCGATGGAGCGGCTGACTTTCAACAATATTATTATGGATAAGGTTCTTTGTCCTTTTGTATTCAACATGTATTACTGCTGCGGAACAGACGAGCGAGATCGACATGTATGGGATAAGACGCCTTATGCAATTGATGAAGGAACACCGGTAATACGTAATCTACTTATAAGTAATGTATTAGCGTCCAATGTAACTGCTGCGGCTGGATTTATGTATGGGTTATCAGAACAATACATAGAGAATATAACTTTCTCAAACTGTAGTATTAGTATGGATGCTAACGGGGAGGCTGGAATGCCCGATATGTTAACCCATATGGAGCCAATGAAAGCAGCAGGATTCTTTTTGAGAAATGCACGTAATATTGTATTTCATAATGTAAAAATTCAGCAGGCAATTGGGAAAGAAATTGATATGGATGAAACAGTAGAATTAAAGATACATAATTAGAGATATAAAATTAGAAATGCAGAATTTAAAAATAATACAAAAAACTAGAATCTTTAAACCGATAAAATGAGGTGAATGATGCAAATTTTGAATGGAACCATTTCAAATTTAAAGGAACGACCAATTAAAGTGGTACAGTTCGGGGAAGGTAATTTTTTGAGAGCCTTTGTTGATTATATGATTGATGTGGCAAATGAAAGGGGATTATTTGATGGATCAATTGTAGTTTTAAAACCAATCGAATTTGGAAATCTGGATAGATTTAAAGAGCAAGAGTGCACGTATACAGTAACCTTACGTGGAAAACAGGAGGGTAAGGAAGTTGTGAGCAATCGAATCATAACTTCCTTAAAGGAAGCAGTAAGTATCTATGATCAGTATAATACTTATATGGAGGTGGCAAGAGTGGAAACCTTACGCTTCGTGGTCTCTAATACAACAGAAGCTGGTATTGTATTTAATGAGAACGATTTATTTGAAGATACGCCACCACATACCTTTCCTGCAAAACTTACAAAATTTTTATATGAAAGATATCGTACCTTTTCTGGAGACCTGGAGAAAGGCCTAATTATTTTACCAGTTGAGCTAATCGATGATAATGGCGTTGTATTAAAGGAATGTGTTTTTAAATACGCAAACCTTTGGAAAATGGAAGCTGGGTTTCTTCACTGGTTACAGGAAGCTTGTGTGTTCTGCAGTACACTTGTTGATCGAATTGTTACTGGCTATCCCTTTGAAGAAGCCCAAGATATATGGCAGCAGCTGGGATATCAGGACAATTTACTTGTTACCGCGGAGCCTTTTGGACTTTGGGTGATTGAAAGTGATAAAGATATTAGCGATGAGTTACCTCTTGATAAAGCAGGCATGCCAGTTATCTTTACGGATAATCAGACGCCTTACAAGCAAAGAAAGGTTCGTATTCTAAATGGCGCACATACGTCCTTTGCGCTAGCTTCCTTTCTGGCGGGTAATAATTATGTAGGCGAATCCATGCAGGATGAGGTAATTAGGAAATTCATGACTTCCGTCATCTATGATGAGGTGATTCCAACACTTACACTTCCCAAAGAGGAACTATTAGATTTTGCTGACTCTGTAATTGAACGGTTTGAGAATCCCTATATAAAGCATTCCTTGTTATCTATTTCCTTAAATTCCACCTCGAAATGGAGAGCACGTTGTCTGCCTAGTTTGCTAGAATACATAAGGATATATAAGACTTTACCAAAGCATCTGGTATTTTCAATTGCTGCATTAATGAGCTTTTATAGTAGTAATAGAATAGATAATTGCTTAATTGGTAGTAGAGGGAGTGAAGACTACGATATCAAAGATGATAAATTTGTTCTTGAGTTTTTTGCACAGAATTCAAAACTTCCAGCTGATTTATTTGTAAGTGCTTACTTGGGTAATACATCAATTCACGGGCAGGATTTAACGCAAATTCCTGGTTTGTGCGAAAAAGTAACCGAATATCTCTTAAATATTAATACAGTAGGGATGAGAAGTGCGCTGGAGATGCTTTAAGGAAAGGAGGTATTATGCAAGATATTCTAAGAATTCATGAGGCTGATAATGTTTCTATCGCCCTAAAACAACTTACGAGTGGAACCATTGTTGAGATTGATAAAAAACAAATAATACTTTTAGTAGACATACCCCAAGGCCATAAATTTGCGATTACTCCTATTCAAGAGGGTGAAGATATTATCAAGTACGGGTATAAGATTGGTACAGCATTAAAAACAATAGAACCTGGTACTTGGATTCACGTGCATAATGTAAAAACAGGTCTTGGTGATGTTTTGGAATATTCCTATCAACCGGTAGAGCCAGTGTTGACAACGGAGGAAGAAGCAACTTTTCGGGGTTACCGTCGCGCGAACGGAAAAGTAGGTGTGCGAAACGAAATCTGGCTGATACCAACTGTGGGATGTATGAATAACGTAATAACCACCATTGAGAAAATGGTACAAAATAAAATTACTGGTTCTATTGAAGCTATATCTGCATTTCCACATCCCTATGGTTGCTCACAGATGGGTGACGATCAGGAAAATACCTTAAAAATACTTGCTGACTTAATCAATCATCCCAATGCTGGAGGGGTACTTGTTCTTGGACTTGGTTGTGAAAATTGCAATATTGATGTATTGAAAAAACAAATAGGTGAGTATGATTCAAACAGAGTTAAATTTTTATCAGCTCAGGATTGTGAAGATGAAATAGAAGAAGGAGTTCGTCTTATTGAGGAGCTAATTGACTATGCTTCAACATTTGAACGAGTAGACATTAGTGCCAGTGAGTTAGTTGTAGGATTAAAGTGCGGTGGTTCAGATGGCCTTTCTGGAATTACAGCTAATCCTGCGGTAGGTAAATTCTCGGATCTATTAATTTCCAAGGGAGGAACAACCATATTAACGGAAGTCCCTGAAATGTTTGGAGCAGAGACAATATTAATGAATCGATGTGCAAATGAAGAAATATTCCTGCAGACAGTTGAGTTAATTAATGATTTTAAAAATTATTATAAACAACATAATCAAACAATTTATGAGAATCCATCGCCTGGAAATAAAAATGGAGGAATTACAACCCTTGAAGATAAATCTCTGGGATGTACACAAAAGTCAGGAAATGCAACAGTGAATGGCGTATTAAAGTATGGGGAACCAGTACAGAGGAAGGGATTAAACCTCCTTAGTGCACCTGGAAATGACCTCGTAGCTTCCACTGCCCTCGCTGCATCGGGAGCACATATTGTACTATTTACTACTGGAAGAGGTACTCCTTTTGCTTCCCCTGTTCCTACTGTTAAAATTTCAAGTAATTCACAGCTCTTTGAGAAGAAACTAAATTGGATTGACTTTAACGCTGGTAAGATGCTGGAAACAGGTTCGGTGGAGGAGATTGGACGTGAATTGTTCGACTATGTACTGGAAGTGGCATCTGGAAGAAAAGTGAAAGCAGAGGAAGCGGGCTATCATGATATGGCTATTTTTAAACAGGGTGTTACCTTGTAG
>JAFACO010000115.1 GCA_023425485.1 Bacillota bacterium | reverse complement strand
GAGCATAAGTAATTGCATCAAAAATTGTTGTCTTCCCTGCCCCTGTATCTCCTGTGATTAAGAAAATACCCTGATTAACTTCAACAAATTCTACCGTTTCCTCAGAAGCATAAGAACCAAAGGCGGACATTTTTATATAAATCGGTTTCATTATTCGTCAGCCTCCTTTACCTTATGAATAATATCTGCGATAATTTGCTCTTCTTCTTCATTTAACTCTACCCCATGCATTTCCTGATAGAATTCCTTGAAGGCTTCAAAGGGCTCTAAGACGGATGCCTCTCCAGTGAGAGGTTCCAGTTGTGCCTTGGTTCTGCTGTTTTCTATCCTTACCTCAAGAATATGATCGTAATGCTCCTCCAATTGATCTTTGGGTCTGTATAACTCCGTCTCGTCTGTTAAGGTAATGCTTACATAGTCGTGACAGTTATTTCCCTACGCGAACTCAATAATTTCTCTTAAGGTTCCTTTCAATTTCCTCACCTCCTGCTCTGGGCAAAGAGGCAACTTATCTATCCTTATTTCAGAGTTTTTCTCACCTATAGTAACCATAACAATGCATTTCGCGTGTTTTTCTTCACTGATGGAGTATTTTAAAGGAGTTCCACTGTAGATGATGTGCTTCTCGCCGATATGTTGATGACCATGGAGATGTCCCAATGCTACGTAATCAAAGTTCTTAATGTGATTGACCTCCACACTGTCAATGCCACCTACAGAGATATATACTTGTTCCGATTCACAAGTCTCTGGCATAGTAGAGCCTGATATATAAAATTGGTGGGAAATCAGTATATTTCTCTGGTTATAATCAATGTTTTCTCGTTTTATAAGGGCAGAAATAGCCGTATCATAGCTACTAATTATTCCTGCTTCAAATAAATGTCGAACATAACCTGGCTTTGTGAAGGGCAAAAGATAGAAATTCACTTCGCCATGCTCGTCCTCTAACACAATTTTCTTTAAAAATTCGTCCTCTTTTTGTGGTGGTAATACCGATATGTAAATATGATGCTTCTCCAGGAAGGAGCTTGCATAATTAAGTCGTTCCGCTGAATCATGATTGCCAGCAATAATTAAAATAGGTATGGAAGGTTTAATCTCTGACAAATCCATCAAAAATTGATTAAATATCATATAAGCTTCTGCCGAAGGAATTGATTTATCATAAATATCTCCAGCAATGATGATTGCGGAGGGTTGTTCCTGCCTTGCCTTCTCCACAATTTGCTTAAGTATTCTTAATTGATTCTCACACAAATTATAATAGTGGAGTTGTTTGCCAATATGTAAATCAGATATATGGAATATTTTCATAAGTATGTATTTTTCAACCTTTCAAAAATATGATTGTACTAATTTTATTCTTCATTATTTCCTTATGTTGGAATTACTCTAATCTAGTTTGGCGATAGCCAAACAGTAATGAAACCACAAGTTTTCATGCTTGGTGCTAAATAGTTATAATTTAAAATCCAAGATAATTGTATCACTTTTTTATACTTTCGGCTATATTCCAATTTTTCTCTAAGCAATGGAATAATAACTGTGTAATGTTAAGTAAATACCTACAACTATAAATTTTGCATTTTGCAGAAAATTCTCCAAATTAATACTTGGATTAAACTTCCTTTCTTCTAATGATTATACTGAAAGTAATTAACTATAGTAAATTACAGAGTTATAGATTATTATTGATACATTACATATCTTACAGGAGGAGCAACTATGGATGTACCAATTTTAGAGACTGAGCGATTAATTTTAAGGCCGCTTACCACTTTGGATGCAGAAGCTGTCTATCAATGGGTTAGTGACCCACGAGTAACAAAATACATGCCCTACAAAACATACACCGATGTAGAGGATGTAAAGAACTGGCTCTTATCTGTGGAATCAGACGATGAAACCTACCATTTTGGATTTGTATTAAAGCAAAATAATCTATTAATCGGCAGTGGCGATATTGGTTACAGTTCTGAAAAATCTGCCTGGGATTTTGGTTACAATCTTCGATATGATTGTTGGAATAAGGGTTTTGCTACAGAAGCTACCAAATGCATGATAAAGTATGTTTATGATGCTTTTGGTGCCAGGGATTTTAGTTCTAATTATGCATCAGATAACATTGCATCTGGAAAAGTCATGGAGAAATGCGGATTAGCCTTTGATCACGACGGTGAATATAGCAAGTTAGATGGTAGTGAAACATTTAAAGCTAGATTTTACAGGGCTCATTTGGATGAAATATTATAAATCTTTTGTTTTACTTATAAAAATCTGTGCATGATTGATGGGATATTTCTAGTTTACCATCAATCCATCGCAGGTTACTAACAAAAAAGCCTAATCCATTTGAAGCAGTTGGTCCAAACACATATTGTGCTATCTCAACGTATTGGTTTCCTTCAATGACGTTTTTCTTTACCGAGCAGATAGCACTAACATCAATTATAAAATCACCTAATACATTTCCTTCTTTATCATATTCATTTTTATAATACAGATTAGTATACTCTTTACCAAGCGAAATATTCCCCTTAAAGCCTGTTGCTTCATGTTCAATACCCACGCAATAATTATCAAGCAATTTACCCGTTGCTCGAAGTCCAAAGCTACCCCCTAACTCCTCGACAGAAATATCGTAAATAGGAGGTAAAGGAAGAAATTCTATATCCTTGTTAAAATGTATTGCATATAATAATTTATGCCCCATTCCAGAGCCTCCAACATCTAAAGAAACAATCACAGCCTTTTTATTTGAATCTCCTAAATCCAGAAGGAACATCTGTGTTTCGTATACTTGACTATCACAAAGTAAAGCTTCAAAGTTTTTGTTATTTACAGTTATCCTAATATATGCTTTCTTTATATCGCTTAATATAAAGTTATCCCCATTATCTTTATTAACCCAGGGGTTCAATATTACTTCTGCTAATTCACTACTACCATCCCCATTAATATCTGCCTTTATAGAACTGGCAACTTCAATCATTTCCTCTGTTATTTTAGAATCAACATTAACAGCAGGTGCTATAGGTTTTATACCTAAATCCTTTTCATGCTTTTGACTAAAATCAATATTTATTTCTGGCTCTTCTGGGTCTACACTTACGAAATTGTCATCCTTAGTATCACCAAATTTTACCTTATCGCATTCTGATACTACAAATGCAATAAAACATATTGTAAATAACCCTATTATTTGTAAGGTCATACTTTTTTTCATAATTCCTCCATAAAACAATGAAATGAGGTATAAATTTTTATAACTGTATATCATCGCAATTCTACATTACGAACAACCTTTATGTGTTGGGGATTATATCGATATTATATATTGGCAAATTTTCTTATCAAGTGCAATATCGTTTAAACATTAAACGGATTTGCTCTATCCTTTGTAAATATAACTGTATTATTTACATTCCATTGGCCACCTTCCTTCCGAGAGACTAACACACCCTGCACACGATTACTCATAAATCTACTATCATAGTTACCATATAATTACAAACGGACATAATATTAAATTATCTACTATTCCTTATGCTCTCTACAAAGATAAAAGGTTGTATGTATAAAAATAAAATATTAATTTCCTGCATTATTCTATCTATCATTTTAAATATTGTATTAATCAGGTAAGAAATAATACTACTGGACTAAGAAATGTGTAGATCTATAAAAATCATATTTCAGAGTAATAGAGTTTAATAAGTTATTACAACAAGATTATAATGATGTTTTTTTAATTCAGTATTTACACAAAAGCATAAATTATGATATATAACAAGTAAAAGCGTATTTTTAGGAAAAGGACTTTTATAAGAAAGATTTTATTTGTCTCATTTCGATGAAATTAATATGTAGGATAGGAAGTGTAGATATGAATGATTGGTTTACTATTGAGAAGATAGATAATGCAACCTATGTAATTAGTGAATATAAACATTGGGAAGAGACACATTGCTATCTCCTCGTTGGTACTCATACAAGTCTATTAATTGATACCGGACTGGGAGTTGGAAACATTAAAAATGTGGTTGATTCTCTTACAGATTTGCCCGTAAAAGTTGTTACTACACATGCTCATTGGGATCATATTGGTGGGCATAAACATTTTAAAAATATTGGTATTCATGATACGGAGAAGAATTGGCTTGCTTCCAGTTTTCCCTTATCACTCAATATTGTAAAAATGAATTTGACAAAAAAACCCTGTGATTTTCCAGAAGATTTTAATATTGAGGATTATCAGATATATCATGGTAACCCAGAATTTCTATTGTATGACAACGATACAATAAATTTAGGAGATAGAGAAGTCAAGGTAATCCATACACCCGGACATTCTCCTGGGCATATCGTTCATAGTGGTGGAATATATAACTTTAATAAGTTTAATATTCATATTTAGTGATGTAATAGCATAACAAAGTATATTGGACAGAGGGACAGCGGTTCATGAATTAACCTCTTTACATTTATAAATATATATGCTATGTTAAATATAGGAAAAGGAGTAACCGCCCACAAAGTGGTTAACCTCCGCTTGTCAGATTAACTGCCCACGGGACCGGCTAAGTCAGGGGCAGTTATTTTTTATGCTTATTATTCCTATTATTTAAATAAGTAAGCAGTGCAATGATCATAAGCACAAATGTAAATAAATCACCATATGTAACATATTCCATTGACACCACCTCCCTTCCGAGAGGCTAACACACCCTGTACACGATTACTCATAAATCTACCCTAACACAGTTACCATATAATTACAATCGAACATAATATTAATTATCTTCTATTTGTCAAAGTTCACCTTTAACTCATGATGCAATTAATAAACATAGCAAATGAGCAGTGCCATGTAAGCCCTGCTCATATATCACTTAATCTTATTTTATACAACTTTATATACTATATAGATAGCTATGCTTATGGAACTTCAATTAAAACTATATTGCTCCAACGGTAAACATACTCTCTTCCAGATGCTTAGCAGCCTCTGTATCAACTACCACAGTAAAATCAGGATGCAACTGAAGTATGGAAGCCGGAACACTTGGTGTAATTGGTCCAGTTAAAGCTTTCGCTAAGATTTCAGCCTTCTCTTCTCCACTGACTACAAGTAGTATCTTTTTAGCTAACATGATGGTCTTAATACCCATAGTGTAAGCATGTGTCGGCATCTGTTCTCCTTCACCGAACAAACGGGAATTTGCCTCCAGCGTAGAGATTGTTAATTCTACACAGTGCGTACCTTTTTCGAAGGATTCTCCCGGCTCATTAAAACCAATATGTCCATTATGTCCAATCCCTAATAATTGAAGATCAATTCCACCAAGCTGTGTTATTACCTCATTGAAACGCTCACATTCCTGCTCGGTATCAAGAGCTAACCCATTTGGTAAATTCGTATTTTTTGTATCTATATTAATGTGCTGAAAAAAATTATGATTCATAAAGTAATGATAGCTTTGGGGATTATCATCACTTACACCCTTGTATTCATCCAAGTTCACTGTCTTTACTTCACTGAAGTTCAAATCCCCCTTGTGGTACCATTCTATTAATTGCTTATAGATGCCTATGGGTGATGAACCCGTTGCCAATCCTAAGACGCAATCGGGCTTTAGGATAATCTGAGCAGATATTATATTAGCAGCCTTACGGCTCATATCATTGTAATCAGTTGCTTTATAAATTCTCATTCTAAAACTCCTTTATCTGTAATTCGTATTACCGGATAACAGCTCCTCGTAAAATTACATGTTTCACATTTAAGTTCTTATCAAGTAATACAAGGTTTGCTGCTTTTCCTTCTGTTATACTTCCATAATTCTCATAGATTCCAATTTTCTTAGCTGGGTTAACAGCAACCGTTTTCACTGCTGTTTCAAGTGGTATTCCACACTCTTTCACAGCATACTTCATACAGTCCAATAAGTTCGTAGCAGATCCGGCAATGGTTCCATCCTGAAGGGTGGCTTTCTTTCCTGTCACTTTAACCTCCTGTCCTCCAAGGGAATAGTTACCGTCTTCTAATCCGGTTGCCATCATACTATCACTAACTAAGATAACTCTATCTTCTCCAAATAGCTGAAAAGTAGCACGAATTACACTTGGATGCAAGTGAATTCCATCACAAATTATTTCAACACTAACCTGCTTATTATCAAAGGCAGCACCAATTACGGCTGGATCTCTGTGATGTAATGGCGGCATTGCATTGTATAAGTGGGTTACATGGCTTGCACCTTTTTGAAAGGCTTCATTAGAGACCTCATAGTTGGCAGTTGTGTGCGCTAATGAGATTACCACATCATCCTTGAGTTTTTCAATAAACTCCATTGCTCCTTCTTCTTCCGGTGCAATGCTTACAATACGAAATAAATTATCCGAAACGTCTTGCAAGCGATGATACATTTCTATGTCAGGCTTATGTAAATAAGCCGCATTTTGAGCGCCTTTCTTCTTCTCGGATAAATAAGGTCCCTCCATATGAATTCCAGCAAGTATTGCTCCTCGGCTGTTGTCGTAGCCTGCTGCATTTTTACAGATATCGGCAATCTGCTCCTCTGGTAACGTCATTGTTGCCGGGCAAATTGTAGTTACTCCATGAAAAGCTTCGTACTCTGTAATAGCTTTCAGTGCTTCCTGTGTGCCATCACAAAAATCAAAACCTGCACAACCGTGAAAATGAACATCTGTTAATCCCGGTATTACATATAGACCTTCTGCCTCAAGCACATTTTCTTCTGCATGTACTTGGGTAATATTTAAGTTATTGTTGTCAGGGACAAATCTTACCTCCTGAATTCGTTCCTGTGATAGAAGGATATCTCCCACTTCAAATTCACCATTCTCTTTATATATCATTGCGTTTTTAATTATCATACTATCATTCTTTCTATATTAAACTTTGATTAGTGTGACTAAAACCTACCAACAATTTAGCTTTGCTAATTAAACATTTATGATACGCGGCTTTTATTCACTTCTTTTTATACGCTTCTTTGTATTCACTTCTTTTTATACTCTACTTTTTATACGCTGATTTTTATACTCTGATTTTTATACTCTGGTTTAAAACCTAAAGGTATTAACAGCTTCTCCAAATTCTGAAGTATTACCAGATAGTCTATTTACCGTTTCGGTCAGCTTTTGAACTGCAGACATCTGTACCTTTGCGGTTGCCTTCATTTCTTCCGTCACTGCCACGGTCTGTTGTGCAACTGCCGAAATATCTGTCATTGCATTTAACGTACTGTTTTTAACTT
>JAFACO010000151.1 GCA_023425485.1 Bacillota bacterium | reverse complement strand
TTAATCAAGAAATTCAGACCTTTATAAAAAGAATACGAAACTAAAACAATAAAGGAGGCGTTCGAAATGAACCCGGGCTTTTTTCACTTGTCGGAAGAAAAGCAGAATAAGATTATTAATGCAGGATTTCGGATATTTTCACAAAATACCTATAAGAAAGCACCTGTTGCAGAGATTGCAGCTGAAGCAGGGATATCAAAAGCTTTGCTATTTTATCATTTTAAAAATAAGAAAGAAATCTATCTTTTTCTTTGGAATACCTCCATTGAATTAACCAGAAAGGAAATATTAGAGCAGAATGTATTTGGGACAAATGACTTTTTTGAATTGATGGGGCGTTCTCTTAAAGTAAAATGTAATTTAATGAAGAGATTTCCCTATGTCAGCCAATTTTCGCTACGAGCCTATTATGAACCAGAGTGGGAAATAAGACAGGAAATTCAAAGCAACTTTGATGAGATTAGTGCTGAGAGTGAAAGAATAATATTTTCATCTATAGATCTTAATAAGCTGCGAGACGACATTGATTTGCACGAAATGTATCAAGAAATGATATGGGCTGCAGATGGGTATCTTCATTTTGCATTACTAAAAGGAACAGTTGACGCGGATATAATTGAAAAAGAATTTGAAAAACTCTTAAAAATGTGGAAAAAGGTATATGAAAAATAAAATAACCTAGAACGCAAAAGAAAAAGACTTATTAATAAATATAGAAATCAACAGAAAGGAGATAGTAATATGTTATGGACAGAAATAAGTCAACATAATAAACCCATTGTAATTTGGTTACATGGCGGTGGTTTGTCAGATTGGTCGCTAAAGGGAATGGTTAATCAACTTCAAGAGGAGTATTGTGTGATTACTCCTATTATTGACGGGCATGGTGAGGCTGGCGAGGAACCCTTTATCAGTATTGCCGATTCAGCAGATAAACTTATAAACTATATAGATTTGTATTGCGGTGGAAAAGTTTTTCTGCTGGGCGGATTATCCTTAGGGGCACAGATTGTAATTGAGGTATTATCAAGAAGAGATAATATTGCAAATTATGCAGTGATTGAGAGTGCGCTGGTGTATTCGATGAAGAAAATGACTGCGTGTTTGACTCCATTTTATACACTTTTCTACGGGTTAATTAATAAAAAGTGGTTTTCCAAACTGCAAGCAAAATCATTATGCCTCCCGACAGAGCAATTTGAACAATATTATCAGGACAGCAAGAAAATGACAAAACAATCTTTAATTAACATAACAATAAGCAACGGTGATTTTCAATTAAAAAAGGAAATAGCTAGAACGAAAGCAAGAGTTCTTATTATTGTTGGAGGAAAAGAAATTAATATAATGAAAAAATCTGCCAAAAGATTAAATCAAGAGATTGATAAAAGTAGGTTACATATAGCGTCAAAAATGAAGCATGGGGAGTTTAGTCTTGTTTATCCTGAGAACTATGTAAAGTTGGTAAAAGAATTTATTAATACTTCACACCAGACTCTCTAATCTTAAATTAATTTCAGTAAAAGATGTTCTTGAAATGTCTAATGGAAAGCACGCTTGACATTTATGAATTATAATGTTATATTTTAAATGGAAAGCATACTTTACATATATTACTGAAATCAATTATTAAGATGTGATTAAAAAAGAATAGAAATATCATTAGTTAATTGAATTTTATAATATTGTAAATTATAATGGTCTCAAGAATAATGACACAGTATTATGTTATTAAATTACATAAATAACGGAGGTTTGTTACTATGATGATTGCTAATAATGTTTCGAAACGCTATGGTAAATTCCTTGCCAACGATGATATTTCACTTATGGTTCAACCAGGTGAATTGTCTGTCTTACTTGGCCCGAATGGAGCGGGTAAGTCAACCCTTATAAAATCAATTTGCGGTTTGTTGCGATTTCAGGGCTCCATTACTGTAGGTGGCTATGAAAATCATTCCACTGAAGCAAAGCGGCTGCTGGGATATGTGCCAGAGATGCCAATGTTATTCCCTATGCTTACCGTTTATGAACATCTAGAGTTTATAGCAAAGGCATATCGTTTACAAGATTGGGAGTCATATGCGGATGAATTATTAAAGCGGTTTGAGCTAGATGATAAGCGTCTTAAACTAGGTAAGGAACTTAGTAAGGGAATGCAGCAAAAAGTCAGTGTTTGTTGCGCTTTGCTACCTAAACCTAAAGCAGTAATTTTTGATGAACCTCTCATTGGTCTTGATCCCCATGGTATTCGTGAGATTAAAGCAATGATAAATGAGCTTAAAAACCTGGGGTGTGCATTGTTAGTTAGTACGCACATGATTGAAAGCATGGAAGAGAATTGGGACACTACCTATATATTGAAGAATGGTAAAATAGCTGCAGTTTGCCGAAGAAGTGATTTACCTGTGGGAAAAAGCTTAGAGGATATATATTTTTCAATTACCGAGGGTGGTGAGGCACAATGAAAGCTTTAATATATATTATTAAAAAAAGTATGAAAAATAGTTTACTGGAACTGTTACATAAGCCCGGTAAATTGATTCTTTATATTTGTTTAATACTATTAATCGTAATTTCTGCTGTTTCTACATTGTTTACAACCCCACCAGAACAGAATCAAGCATCGTTATTCTGGTTTACAGGAATATTATTTGCCTTTCTTGGGATGTTCGTAGTCATGGCTGTGTTAAAAGGTATTTCAAATGGTGATGCAATATTTGAAATGAATGATGTTAACTTGTTATTTGTATCGCCAATAAATCCTAGTAAGATATTATTTTATGGTATTCTACGACTGACAAAGACTGCATTTTTTGCTGTATTTTTTATTCTTTTTCAGGCAAGTTCATTGGCAAACTTTGGGGTTAACTATGGTGGAGTACTATTAACTTTTTTAGCAACTATGATATCTGTAATTGTACTTTCCATTGTGTCTTTACTTTTATATAGTGTAGTAAACGGTAATGTTAAAAGAAAAACCTGTGTTAAGGTCATTACTATCCTTGTTTTTCTGCCCTTATTGATTGTTTTAGGTCTAAATCTTTTAGAATCCCAAAATTTAATTCTGTCATTAGAAGGAGCAATCAAATCACCAGCAATGACTTATATCCCAGTGGCTGGTTGGATGTCAGCAGGTGTGACGGCGTTTCTAACTGGTGAAATTATAAAAGGCTTTTTGTTTTTTGGAGTAACAATACTCTTTGGTGTAGTACTAATTGTATACATTGTTTTAACAAACCCGGATTATTATGAAGATACTTTAGTAGCTACAGAAACGAATTTTGAGAAAAAACGATTGATAGCAGAAGGTAATCTTAATGCTGCGAATGCTACAGCCAGCAAAATTAAAGTTGTAAAAACAGGGATATCAGGATTTGGAGCATCTACACTCCTGGGTAAGCATTTAAGAGAAAGTTTTAGGCAGAGCAGACTTGGGTTTTTATCAGTGGTATCATTTATTATTATAATTGGTGCCAATGTTAGTTCCGTCCTTACAAAGGATTTAACTATTACTTTACAAATACTTATGTGGATGCAGGTGTTTTTAATTGGTACGGGCAGAGGTCTAAAGGATACGTATTATCACTATATCTATTTAATACCAGAAAGCTCTTTTAAGAAGATTATATGGAGCAATATGGAGGTTATGGTCAAGACCGCAATTGAAAGCATATTAATCTTTGGAGTTTCTGGTATATTACTGCAGGAAAATGTATTTATTGTGCTAATGTGTATTTTAGTCTATACATTGTTTGCATTCTATCTCGTAGGCTTTAATTACTTTATTATGAGATTTACAGGGGCAAATATCAGTGCAGGGTTGTTGTTAGTAATATACATGATATTAATCATAATATTCCTACTGCCTGGACTTGTACCAGCCATTATCGTGGGTATTGCCATCGGAGGAAATGTTGGATTAGTACTTGCGCTACTAATCCTTGCGGCTTGGGAACTTATTGCTGGATTGGTTTGCTTTCTACTTGCAAAAGGTGTACTTCATAACTGCGATATGCCAACAGTAAAGCCAAGGGGATAAGGTAAGGGTAAATAATATAAATATAAATAATAGGGCAAGACCATTTTCTATGGTACTTGCCCTAATTTATATTCATGACAAGTGAAACAACTTTTCGTTTCATCTTGTTTAGAATAATATTATTTTATAAATAGATGAAGCTCTATCTCAGAAAGAAAAAAATGTTAAATATGCAATAAATTTGTGTTATAATACAAGAAACTATCTTAAATGCAATTAAAAGTAAAAAGAACACTGTTAGAATATAGTTGCAATAAAAAATTCCTCAAACCCTTGTTTGGCAAAGATTTAAGGAACTCTTCACAAGTACTGCGGATGAAGGGACTCGAACCCCCACGGGTGTTTGCCCGGCAGATTTTGAGTCTGCTTCGTCTGCCATTCCGACACATCCGCATTTCGTGACGAGGATTATTCTAACATAACTAATTTCATATTTCAAGTATGAAAATAAAAAACTAGAAGAAAATAAGTAACAACTCAGATTAAGCTCAAATCTGTTTCGCTGTGTTCCACTAAGGTTGAGTTTATGGCCGAAATGGTATAATATAATTTTATCTATGAATAGGAGTTGATTTCCCTGACCTGTCGAAAAACGCAAAGTATGATAACACCCTTTATTAATAATAAATTGTCCCTTGAAGAACTGGAGGGGTTTCTTGAGCATGTAAATTCCTGTAAGGATTGTAAGGAAGAGCTGGAAGTGTATTATGCCCTTTTAACAGCAATGAAGCAGCTGGATGAGGACAAAAATCTCTCCAGTGACTTTGTACAAGAACTAAATATTAAACTTGAAAAGTCACAAGAAAGGATCATACATGCCAAGTATACATATTATCGTAAGATAACAGTGCTGATATTTACTATGATTTTACTGGCATTTTTATTCAGCATAAGTTATGCTGATATAAGTTTTCAAGAACCCAAAGAAATTTCTGAAGAAGAATATCACAGGATTATGGATTATAATGTGCAAAGAGATTGGATGGATCGAATTGAATTCAGAGAATATCTTGAAGAGTATGAAAGAAATAATGCTATAAATGAAGTGGAGTAAGTGATGCTTCGACTATAATGAGAAAGGAGTTTGCCTGGATTTTTTATTACTGGGCGAAAATTTTATGGATAAAAAAATTGTGTTAATTGATGGACATAGTATCTTAAACAGAGCTTTTTATGGACTACCTGATCTGACTACTGCAAAGGGGGAACATACCAACGCAGTTCTTGGATTTATAAATATTATGTTAAAGATTTTGGAGGAGGAGAAACCGAATTATTTAGCCGTTGCCTTTGATACCCATCATCCAACCTTCCGCCACGAAATGTTTGATGCATATAAAGGAACAAGAAAGGGAATGCCGGAGGAGTTAAGAGAACAGGTGCCTTTGATGAAAGAGGTTTTGAAAGCCATGAAGGTAATGGTTCTTGAAAAGCCCGGGTTTGAAGCGGATGATATCCTTGGGTCACTAGCAACACAAGCTGAAAAAAGCGGGAATCATGTTTCCCTGGTTTCCGGAGATCGAGATTTATTGCAGTTGGCTAGTACCAAAATTAAAATTAGAATTCCTAAGACAAAGAAAACAGGAACCGAAATTGAAGATTATTATGATAAGGATGTTATTGAAAAATATAGCGTAACTCCAACACAGTTCATTGATTTAAAAGGCCTTATGGGGGATCCTTCCGATAATATTCCAGGGGTTCCAGGTGTCGGAGAAAAGACAGCAGCTAAATTAATGGCAAGTTATCATTCTATAGAGAATCTATATGAGCATATTGATGAGTTGGCACCTGGAAAAGTTACCACCACTTTAAAAGAAAATAAAGAGTTAGCTTTTCTATCTAAAAAGCTAGCAACTATTTGTACGGACTGTGACCTGGGTTTTGAAATGGAGCAGTCAAAACTTGATAATCTGTTCAACGAAGAGGTATATCTATTATTTAAAAGATTAGAGTTTAAGAACTTATTATCGAAATTTCAAAAGCAGGAGGTTAGCCACACCACTGGAATCGAGCAGAACTTTATTCTTATCGAAGATTTGTCAAAAGCGGAACAAGCATTTACTGTTTTAGGTACAAAGCCAGGTAATTTAGTTGGTTTACAATTAATAATTGAGCAGGACAAGCTATTTGGTATGAGTATCTGTAAGGAAGAAGGAGCGGTGTATGTCATTAAATGTACCGGGCTAATTACAGAAGAATATTTAAGTGAGAAAGCGAGCAGCTTTGCAAAGGAAGGTTCTAGACTATCGGTAATCGGATTAAAAGAGCAGCTACCCTTTCTTCGGATAAAGAATGCGGACCGTGTATTCGATGCAACGATTGCCGCTTACTTATTAAACCCTTTAACAGATTCCTATGGTTATGATGATATTGCAAGAGATTATTTTAGTATGACGCTTCCTTCTAAGAATGACTTATTAGGAAAGAATACAGTAGCACAGGCAATAGAGGATAAAATAGAAGCGGTTGTTACCTATGCTGGCTATAGCGCTTATATTGCATATAAATCTGCGGAGGTATTAAAGGATTTATTAGATAAAACTTACATGCTGCCTTTATTTGAAACAATTGAGATGCCTCTAATTTTCACTCTTTATGATATGGAGTGCAGAGGAGTTCGTGTTAATAAAGAAGAACTCAAAGAGTATGGTGATAGACTTCAGCTTGGAATTGATCGACTGGAAAAGGAAATTTATGAACAGGTAGGAGAAGCCTTTAATATTAATTCTCCAAAGCAATTGGGTGTAATCTTGTTTGAAAAATTAAGATTACCTTTTGGTAAGAAAACGAAGACAGGATATTCCACCTCGGCTGATATTCTGGAGAAGCTGCAATCAGAGCATCCAGTGGTACAGATGATACTGGAATACAGGCAATTAACCAAGCTTAAATCTACCTACGCGGATGGATTAGCAGGTTATATTAAAGAAGATGGACGTATTCATGGACGCTTCCATCAAACGATTGCTGCAACCGGAAGAATTAGCAGCACTGACCCGAACCTTCAGAACATCCCGATTCGAATGGAACTTGGAAGACAGATAAGAAAAGTATTTATCCCAGAAGACGGATATGTGTTCTTAGATGCCGATTACTCACAAATAGAGCTTCGTGTACTGGCTCATATGTCTGGGGACGAGCGTTTAATTAATGCTTATAAAGAAGCAAAGGATATACACCGTATTACAGCTTCCGAAGTGTTCCATATTCCTTTTGAAGAGGTTACCTCTGCACAGAGAAGCAGTGCTAAGGCAGTAAACTTTGGTATTGTTTATGGCATTAGTTCCTTCGGTCTCGGACAGGATTTAGGTATCACGAGGAAAGAGGCAGAGCGTTATATTGAGAAATACTTTGAAACCTATCCAAAGGTTAAATCTTACTTGGATAAATTGGTTGCGGACGCAAAGGAGAATGGTTATGCAACGACTCTCTTTGACAGAAGAAGGCCAATTCCAGAGATTAGCTCCAGTAATTTTATGGTGCGCTCCTTCGGGGATAGAGTTGCTATGAATTCACCAATTCAGGGAACAGCAGCAGATGTTATCAAGATTGCAATGATTCGTGTAAATGATAAATTAAAGGAACGGAATCTGCATTCCAGATTAATTCTACAAATTCACGATGAGCTTCTGGTAGAAACACATCTGGACGAAGTAGATCAAGTGGCAAAAATAATGGTGGAAGAGATGCAGGGAGCTGCAGAGCTTTCGATTGTGTTAGAAGCAGAGGTAAAGCAGGGAGATAACTGGTTTGAAGCCAAGTAATTGCAAACTACAATGATGTATTATTGACATAATTAAATACACTTTGATTGCAGATAGCAAGAATTGTGAAAGGTATAAATATATATATGAAGGTAATTGGATTAACTGGGGGAATCGGAAGTGGGAAATCTCTGGTTGCAGATATATTAAAAAATAAATATCACGCGGAACTACTCACTACGGATGAAATTGCAAAAAGGCAGATGGAGCCAGGTGGAGCAAGTTATCTGGCAGTTGTTGATTATTTCGGAAAGGAAATTCTAGCTTCCGATGGTACAATTGACCGTCCAAAACTTGCAAACATCATCTTTGAAGATGAAACAAAGCGACTTAAAATAAATGAGATTACGCATCCTATCGTATTGAAAGAAGTAATTCAAGTAATCAATGAACATCGAAGCAAGGCAGTAATACCATATCTTGTTGTGGAGACGGCACTCATGATAGAAGCAGGATATGATTTTATCTGTGATGAAGTGTGGTATGTTTATGCGCCGGAGGAAGAACGTAGAGCCCGTCTTATACGGGAACGTAATTATTCTGTAGAAAAGATAGAATCTATTATTAAAAATCAATGCAAAGATGAAGATTTTCGTGCTAAGTTTTCGTTAGTGATTGAGAATGACGGTGACTATTTTAGGTTAGAACAACAGGTGGATAAACTATTGCAAAAGGTTTAGTTTTTCTTGACAAAACCCATAAAATGAGGGATACTCATTTAGAAACACGTGACAAATGTGCGCATAGTAAATTTGTCACGTGTTTATGATAAATAGTAATTACCTATTATAAGTGTGAAGCGTGTGATGGAATGAACTGGAACTCACACATGTAACAATAGATTGGAGATTTACATGAAATTATGCAGTATTGCAAGTGGCAGCAGTGGTAACTGCATTTATGTAGGCAGTGATAATACGAACCTCCTAGTAGATGTGGGGATTAGTGCAAAGAGAATTGAGAATGGATTAAATGAGATTGAAATTAAGCCGGATACAATTCAAGGAATTTTAATTACCCATGAACATTCGGATCATATCGCAGGACTTGGGGTACTTGCCCGTAGATACAACATACCGATTTACGCTACCTACGAAACCTCTTGTGCCATTCAAAATATGAAGGGTATGAGTAACATGCCTCCAGAGTTATATAAGTATATAAAACCAGATGAAATATTTATCATTAATGATATTAGTATTGAACCCTTCTCTACCTCACATGATGCTTCGAATCCCGTTTGTTACACGTTACAGTCACAAGGGCATAAAGTAGGCATTGCGACTGACCTTGGTAAATACGATGACTATATTGTCTCAAAGTTAACCAATTCCGAAATTCTTTATATAGAAGCAAATCATGATGTGAACATGTTAATGGTAGGCGGTTATCCTTATTATCTCAAACAGAGAATTCTAGGTGACAGAGGGCATTTGTCCAATGAAACCTCTGCTGATTTAATCAGTAAATTAATCCACCCAGGTCTAAAAAGCATCTTATTAGCACATTTAAGTAAAGAAAATAATTACGAAGAGCTGGCATATGAAACTGTATGTTGTGAGTTAGTGAAACGTGGTAATAATCCTTTTGCTAAGAATGTTAGAGTAGCACTAAGAGAGAAACCAACCGAAATGGTTTTTATATAATACATAAGGAGGCTATTTGCATGAAGAGAACAGTAATCACTGTAGTTGGAAAGGATACCGTAGGAATTATAGCAAAGGTTTGTACCTATCTTGCTAATAATAGGGTGAATATTCTGGATATTTCCCAGACTATAGTTCAGGGATTTTTTAATATGATGATGATTGCAGATTTATCCGATACACCAAAGGATTTTAATGTTATTTCTGATGAGTTAGAGCAGATTGGAAAAGAAATCGGCGTTATAATTAAGACTCAGCACGAAGATATCTTTGATAAAATGCACCGAATTTAATGCTTGCAGAATAACTTGGTTTATCTTTCTTAAGATAAGATAGAGTACTTATTTCATAAATAGGTATTTCCAGGTGTAAATGGAGGATAATATGATTAACATACATGAAGTCATTGAAACGAATAAGATGATTGAACAGGAAAATCTTGATGTCAGGACGATTACTCTTGGTATCAGCCTATTAGATTGTGCAGACCCAAATCTTGAGGAGTTAAACCGTAAGGTTTATGATAAGATTACAACAACAGCGAAAAATTTAGTGGCAACTGGTAATACGATTCAAAAAGAATACGGAATTCCGATTGTTAATCAGAGAATTTCTGTAACACCAATATCGTTGGTGGGAGCTGCCGCTTGTAAATCCATTGAGGATTACGTTACTATAGCTAAAACCTTAGATCGTGCTGCTAAAACAGTTGGAGTAAATTTCATTGGAGGATATTCTGCTTTAGTTAGTAAAGCGATGACTGCAAGTGATGAACTACTGATT
>JAFACO010000561.1 GCA_023425485.1 Bacillota bacterium | reverse complement strand
GCTATCTATTAACCGCTGAGCATCTGCCGTTCTCTCTGTTGTTTCCACTGGCAAATCAACTTGCAAAAGGCCCAGGGGATCATCCATAAAGATTTCACCAAAATTAACTTTGCTCATTTCTCATTTGCTCCCTTTTTACTTGACGTAAATAAACAAGTGCCTCTGCCAATCTACGCTCATGAGGATCAAGTGCGTCTAGTGATGGTTGCCGTCTTGTTGCTTTAACAAATTCATTAATCTTAGGCCATAAGTAAACAGCTTCATCGTCCGTCATGCTCACCTTAAAAGCGGCAATGCATTCCTGAATGGATTTCAAAACCTTAGGTGTAATGTCCTTTGAAAGGACTTCAAAAGCTTGTTGAAATGGATTTATGCTATCAATCAAATCAATACTTAATTCAGAAATATCGATAAATTTATCTGTAAGTTTAATCAAACGGCGATCCCCGTCATTGCTTTTCTCCGAGTGACGAATAACCATATCTGAAACTAGATGTTCTCGCACCTCTTCCACTTCATCTTCACTCAAATCTGGGTATTTTGTCATGATTATTTTCGGGATCAGCACATGATTGATGACATCGGTGTCCAAAGCACCAGAAAGTGACTTTACCATATCCGCATCTTGAAGGACACTAGCCTTTAGTTCTGTCAAATCGGAATCTATTATATTTTTCACACGAGAAGTAGATGGTCCCCGTAGTCCCTTTATACTTATAGTTTTCTCGTCATCAGTTTCAGAATCGCCATCTTTTTTTACTTTAAAATTAAAGTTTGGTGCTAAAACTTGCTCCATCAGTAGAGATGCAGCAATTGCTTTCAGCATATTATTTACCGCTTCAAGGACCTCATCGTTCTCGGCATCAGGCTCAGCAATTAAGTTGGTAAACTGTGCATGTGTCTTGTTGCTACTGTCACGAGTACACCTTCCGATTATTTGAATTATTTCAGTAAGAGATCCCCGATAGCCAACGGTCAAAGCATGTTCACAGTATTCCCAATCAAAACCCTCTTTTGCCATCCCTAGAGCTATAATTAAATCGACATCGTCTAAGGAAGTGATATTTCTTAAGAAAGTGATGGTCTTTTCTCTCTCTGCAGGATTGTCATTTACCAAATCGGCAACTTTTATGATTTTCCCATCTTTTCTCTTTACAGAAAATATATTTGTATCACTATCAACATCTACAATATCCCCAATACCATCAATAATGGTATCAACCTCAATGTATTTATCTTTAGTAGATTCGCCGGAATTCACATTAGGTATATGAAGAATTGTTTTCTTATCCGTATCTAAAACCTCATTAATTGCATGCATATATTGTCCATGATAAAAATGAAATCCAATACCTAATGATTTTAAATATGTGTAACCATTTAACTGTTCATAATAATTATAAGTTACCTTATAAAATTTTGCTTCATCTTCTGGCATAAGTACCGGAACACCATCACCTCTAAAATATGAGCCTGTCATTGCCAATATATGAGTATTCGATGAATCCATAAGCAGCCTTACAATTTCGCCTAATTTGCTCTCATAGTTAGCAGATACATGATGGAATTCGTCAATAGCCACAAGACAATTATTGAATTTACTAGCACCAAATTTTTCGAAGGCAAAACGCAATGTAGAATGGGTGCAAACTACAGTCTGGTAATTTGAATCTAAAAACTCACCCAGTATTTCAACTTTGCTACTTTCCCCACCTGGAAGGCAAAGATTATATTTACTTTCTACATACCAATCCGAATGAAACCCGTATTTTGAAAGCTTCGTATCCTTAAACGAACCACCGATTGATCTTTCAGGAACAGCTACTACAACCTTACTTACCTGTCCTGTTTTCAATTTATCTAAAGCAATGAACATAAGAGCTCTAGATTTACCAGATGCTGGAGGTGCCTTCAAGAGTAAATATTGAGCATTTCTTGCATCATAAGCCTTAGCTTGCATTTCACGCATCCCCATCGAGTTTGTCTTAGTACTATTTCCAGTTGCTTGGTATGCGACATTGATAATATTCTCAGCCATACATTATACCCCCCTTTATCTTTTCATACAATTGAAACATTGCATCCAACCGCTCTTGGTCAGAATAAAATTTTCCATAACACTGTTCCACAGTCTCATCAAGAATTTTATGAGCATACTTCAATGATTCGGGCATAGTATCATAATTATATAGCTCGACCAAATTCTTCTCGGAATAATTTTCCCTTTCCATAATTACATTCATTGCAGCCTCAGTTATATACTGCTTTTGTTCATCAGATAGATGCGGAATCGGAAATGTATTGTAACCTAATACATTGGAATAACGTGGTCGTGTTTCCAGTCCACCGCACACGGTACATGCCCATATATGATGCATCTTAGATGAGAGAATGCCGAACACCCAAGGTTCCGCATCATATATTGCAAACGCAAGATTTGTCACAACAACGTTTTTTCCTACATATCCTATTTGAAAATATCCTCTGTTTTCTCCTGTAACTGCGGGTACAACCAAAGTATATTTTTGTGGCATATAGCGTTCTCTAAATTGATGAGGTTTCTCTGCTAACCTTTGCGAAGAAGGGCTGTTTAATCGGTAACTTCGAGTAGCTTCTACTCGTTCTTCAATTAACGGAATTTTCATGGCAGAGTCAAAATCAGAATCATCAATCCAAAGACACCACCGTTCTTTATGTTTAACGAACTCATCGGAGCCGACTGCACGTTTCATATATCCATCCGCTTCAGGATAGATTTGGAGAATCTCTTCCCGTTCTTCTGGCGTCATAAATAGCGTATGTTCCCCTCTTGGGGTGCACTCTGCAGCCATATTTCCTTTTCTCATCTTAGGCATCCATACACAGATAGGATTGTTTTCCTCAACTACAATAGTTTTTCCTTTATGTAAATAAGGGCTAATATCTTCTGCATCATAAACTTTATTATCATCATAAATTGTCTTCTTGTGTGGATTGTTACTTGACCTACATCCTATGATGACAACCGTCACTGCTGTGTTGTTTCGTCCTTCATTTTTCCACTTGAATCTAGTATACGCAAATGATATGGCAATTCCTCGATTAAAAAGAACTGGCCATAATACAGGAACATGGGTCCCCTGTGTCAGAGAATTCGTTGTAACGAAAGCAAATCCCCCATCTGTACCTGCAACATACCGAGTGGCAAGATACAGCCATCCAGTTGCCAAATCAAGATCACCGATTCTCATTCCTGCATTTATTTCTTCTGCAAATACCCGATTTATTGCTGCAAGAAGATGTTTATCTTGCCGCAACGGTCTTGCTCCCATATAGATAGGATTTCCAATAATAAATACTTGGTAATCTTTTTTTTTGCAGACCTCCTCCCAGTTAAAGTCAAGTGGAAATCCACTATAAATATTTTCATCAACAATTTCCAGTTCTCCAATATTGCTGGTCGAGGTATATTTCAGTGCTGTAAAAGCAAGCCCCAGACGAGTAATTTCTACTGCTATCTCTTTTGGCTCTATACCATAAAACTGGTTAGTTGCAACATAATTCTTATTCTCAAATTTACATTCTCTTGCAACTAAAGCTTCCTTAACACGTGATTCAAGCATTCGTAGTTCTCTTAATGCTACCATTAAAAAATTCCCTGTTCCACAATTCGGATCGAAAATTTTGATTTTAGAAAGCCTATTAAGAAACGCACAACTTAATCTCCCACTCTTTTTTTCTGTTTCAAAATCACTGTAGAGATCATCCATAAACAATGGACCTATGACTTTATACACATTAGCTGTACTCGTATAATTGTAGGCCACCGATGTCTCTGTAGGAAAAGCTATTGTTTGAATTAATGATCCAAGAACCTCTGGCTCTACTTCACTCCAATCCAACTCACAAATCTTAAGCAATAGACTACGAGTAGATTTGTCAAACTTCAGACTTTGATGGTTTCCATGAATCACATATATTGGGGACTTTGCATTGGTTTTTTCATTAATGTAGGAAGGAACACCATCTGTAATGCCTTTAAGTCTATTACAGATATTATTCAACAATAAAGGCAAATTAGTACCATCATCCTTTGAATATAGATTAATCCAAGAATACATGGACTTAGTTTGAATTATTTCGAAACTATCAGTAAATAAACAATAAACCAAATCCACCACTAAGTTGTTTAGTTGTTGCTCACAAGCAGGATTTAAAATCAAAAGTTCATTATATAGCTGTGCAAATTTTTCGCCAATTTTTACATTGGCATTTTGTCGTTCAGACAATGTGTTTCTTTCTATACCAATGAGCGGGAAGAAGAAATCGCATTCCTTACACAAGTTCGTTCTCTGCACAGATAACCATTCGTTTTTTTGGGTATCAAAAGCCAAAATATCTCTTGCATTAAATAGCATAATCTGTCTGTATGAGCGATTTTTTATGATATTTTTTTGTGCAAGGTTATAGAAAGTATAAAGATTCTCACTCAGTGTGTAAATAATCAACAACTTATTACCAATGGCAATTTCTGTATCTGCAAAAATACCATTGGTTATCTTCATACGGACTAAAGTTGCTTTTGGTATATCGTAAGCAGACAAAAATTCTGTAATAAATTCTGTTTGATTCTCGATTTTGCTGATTCCAGCAATCTTTTCTTGTAATTTCTCATATGAAACCATCTGGCATTATCCTTTCTGGATATATTCCAAAATGCACATGGCCACATACTCTGCAAGTTTCACTGGAACAGCATTGCCTATGGCCTGTTCGATTTCGGTTTTACTTCCTACAAATTCAAACCTCTCTGGAAATGTCTGTATATAACTTCTTTCTTTAGAAGTTAGGCTTCTTACCCCTTCGGAAATATCTGCTTTGTCTGCATGATGGCGTTTATACTCATTTGGAATCGGTCGGTTTACACCTCTAATTGTTGCACTAGGCTCATAAATACTGAAAACCGCCCGTCGATTATAGCTTCTCGGATGCATATAGTAAAACTTAGAATTTAAGGAATCACCAAGGTAATCATATACCGTCATCTGCTTCTCCGACAAATGTGCCGATAGAATATTATCCAAAAAACCATCTTCACTACCAAGGTGACCTATCATAAAAAAGCGATTTCTTTTCTGTGGGACTCCACATCTCGATGCATCCAAGACACGAGTAGTAACCCCGTATCCTGCCTCTTTTATTATCCCTATAGCCTTTGGCAATACAGGCATTCTCTCAATATTATATACATTTTCCATCACAAACCATTCTGGCTTGTTATTGCTTATGATTTCTGCATATCGTATGGTCAGATTGGCCCGTGAGCCCATGCTACGATTTCCTGCAATTGAGAAGTCCTGACAGGGGGGACCGCCTATAATCATATCTGGCTTTGCCTTTTCCAACTCAGTCAATATTTTATCTTCATTCAAATCTGCTTTTACAGTTGGGTGCGCAAAATTTTGAGCATAGATACGTATTGCTGCATCCCAATTGTCGTAAGCCGAGATGATATCATATCCTGCATTCTGAAACCCCAGAGACATGCCCCCACAACCGCAAAATAAATCAACTATCTTCATTTTCATCAACTTTTCCTTTTTCTCTGTACTCATATATCAAAATAGCCTTTGCTACATATTCCGCCATTTTCACTGGCACTGCATTACCAATCATCTGATTTGTATTTGTAATATTTCCCTCAAACACAAAACTCTCTGGGAACGTCTGCATATAGCTTCTTTCTTTAGGCGTCAAG
>JAFACO010000550.1 GCA_023425485.1 Bacillota bacterium | reverse complement strand
ACCAAGGGCTCTGCCGCGCTCATTACTAGGGAACACATGAGTTATAATTCCTTGATTGGTTGCCATTGTGGCAGCAGCGCCAAGACCTTGAATTGCTCTTGCTATAATTAAGATAATAAAAGAATCTGAGATTCCGCAGAGGAGAGAACCGAGGGTGAAAATAACAATTCCCAGCTGGAAGACTCTAGTTTTACCTTTCAAATCACCTAACCGGCCAAAAACTAAAATGGTTCCCACAATAACTAATAAATAAGAGGTTACCACCCAGGCAATAGCCTCTGTGCTGACCGATAAATGTTTTGACATTTCTGGTAAAGCTACGTTAACAATACTACTGTCTAAGGTAGCCATAAAGGTCATGAGCACAACATTGATTAATATTATCATTCTATTTTTATAAACTACTTCAGTGCTTTGTTCCATTTCATTTCTCCACTTTCTGCTGTTTTCTATAATTTTTCATGTCCTTAACTACAATACTTAATAAGTTAAATAGTACTTCTTTTTCCTGATCATTTAATCCACTGGTAAGTATTTCGTTCCATTTTAATAACTCTTTTTTTATATCCGGGATAATTGATTTGCCTAAATCTGTTAGATATAACTGGTTTGCTCGGCTATCCTCTTTGGATATTTCCCTTCTAATATAACCTAAATCAATAAGTTTTTTTATTACTCTCGTTGACATTGCTTTATCTACATCCAGTTCCTTACTAATCTGATTCTGGTTAAGACCATCAGAATGATATAGGGTTAATAAATATGGATAAGAACCACTACCAAGATGATACTTTTTCAATACCTCAGTAGTATATACCTGTGTACTTCGGTAAATACTTCCGTTCAACATGGTTAGGTTAATATGTTTTTCTTTCAATATATCACTTCCTTTCGATACAGTAAGTGAAATTATAGTGATAAATAGTTGATATGTCAACTGTTTTTGATTTTAATATTTTCCATGTTCTGTGTTGATAAAAACACATCACATTATAGTGGGAAAAAATATGAAATGACGAAAATTATGAAAGTGCTTTGATAGTTAATGATAAATAGCAAGAGTATATAGTAATGATTAAAGAGTCAAAAGTTTGATTCAGTTGTGAAGATGAATATGTATATACACACATATTCGTCATTAAAGTATACGTATGACTTTTGACTCATTATTCAATAATATATAATTAAAATTATTTTTTTGAAAATAACAATTGAAATAATTACATCACTATGGTAGTATGGTAAAGTGCTAATAAAGAAAAGCGAAAAACAGGAGGATGTTATGAAAAAAATAGTAGGTTTGCTTATGATTGCAATCATGGTTGTCAGTATGGTGGCATGTAAAAAGAATGATTCAGATGAGGATGAGTCCTTACAATACATAAAAGATAATGGTAAATTAATTCTTGGTTTAGATGATGCCTTTGCACCAATGGGCTTTCGAGATGAGAACAACAATATTGTAGGGTTTGATATTGATCTTGCACAGGCGGTTTGTGATAAGCTTGGAGTAGAACTAGTACTTCAGCCAGTGGAATGGGAAACGAAAGAGAATGAGTTAAATACGAAGAATATTGATTGTATCTGGAATGGTCTTTCTCTTACCCCTGCACGTATTGAAAGTATGACTATGTCAGAACCATATTTGACAAATGATATATCCTTGGTGGTCACAAGTGATAGTGACATCAAGAGTTTGGAGGATATGGCTGGTAAGAAGTTGGCCCTGCAGAGCAGTTCTTCTGCAGAAGATGCATTGAATAGTGAGGATAACAAATCCTTTAAGGAATCATTGGGTGAAGTAATTCCATTTAGTGACTATGAAGTGGCATTGCTTGATCTAGAATCCGGTAATTCAGATGCTGTTTTACTCGACTCAATTGTTGCTGATTATAAGATAACGGCAGGAAAAGACCTGGTTAAAATAGAAGGTTCTTTACTTCCCGATCAATATGCGATTGGTTTTAGGAAGGGTGATGAGGCATTATGTGATGCTGTTGAAGCTGCTTTAAAGGAATTAAAAGCAGAGGGTACCGTTGCAGAGATTTCAACCAAATGGTTTGGATCTGATATAACAATAATTAAATAATCCTTTAATTGTTGTAGGAATAGTGAGATATTGCAATAGAATATGAGTGCCTATTTATTCCGATGGTTTGCTCTCGATGAACCATTAGATAGATAGACACTCATATTTTACCAATAGAATTTGTGCTATAGCGCAAATGCAAAGTTCTTCAAAGAATGGAGTGTTTATATGACTTTAGATAAGATACCTTTGGAGTTGTTGGTTCCCAATATGCTAGAAGCGACATCAGAAACCTTGAAGATTTTCTTTCTTACGATTATGTTATCAATACCTTTAGGATTTCTGGTTGCAATGGCTAGGAAGAGCAAACTTTGGTTTATTAGCTTCCCAACAAGGATTTACCAGTTGTTATTTCGTGGAACACCTTTAATGGTTCAGTTGATTTTCTTTATGTACGGGCCTTTTTACATATTTGAAGTAAGCTTGTATGACCGGTTTACAGCTTGCATCCTTGCCTTTGCCATTAATTATGCGGCTTATTTTGGTGAGATTTTTCGAGGTGGTATTGCTGCCATACCCAAAGGACAATATGAAGCGGCGAAGGTCTTAGGATATACAAAATTGCAGACCTTTCTGCGCATTATTTTACCACAGGTGGTTAAGGGAGTACTTCCTTCGGTTGGAAATGAATTAATGACCTTAGTGAAAGATACCTCACTCGCGCAAGTAATCGGTATTATTGAGTTATTTCGGGTTGCCTCCAATGCATCCTCGACCTATTCCTCAACAGTCCCTATTTTAGTGGCAGCTCTATTTTATCTTGTAATGAACACGGTAGTTGAGGTGTCCTTTAAGTTGCTGGAGAAGAAAATGGATTATTATAAGAACTAGTAGGGAATGAAGATGTTTGGTACTAACTTTAAAGGATTTGGAGGTAGTGATGTTACTCAAAGCAGAGAATTTACAAAAACAATTTGATAATAAAGAAATACTGAAGGGAATTTCCTTAGAGGTGAAAGAGGGAGAGGTTGTAGCAATAATTGGGCCGTCTGGTTCAGGGAAGTCAACGCTACTTCGCTGTTTAACACAATTAGAGCAGGTAAATCAAGGGAAGATTGAAATATGTGAAAAGCAAATGGTGGATACCTTTACGGGTGAGGGTTATGCAGATAAAAAGACCTTGCACGAAATTGTACTGGGTGTCGGTCTAGTTTTTCAGAATTTTAATCTGTTCCCGCATAAATCCGTATTGAAAAATATTATTGAACCACAGATTAGGGTGTTGAAGATAGAAAAGGAGCAGGCAAAACAGAAGGCAATGGCATTACTGGAACAGATGAACTTGGCTGATCGAGCAGAAGCATATCCTTGTGAATTATCAGGCGGGCAGCAGCAGCGTGTTGCAATTGCCAGAGCCCTTGCGCAAAATCCAAAAATATTATTCTTTGACGAACCAACCTCCGCCTTGGATCCGGAGCTTACAGGGGAAATTCTTAAGGTTATCCGTTCCTTGGCAGAGTCAAAGATGACCATGGTTATTGTGACTCATGAGATGGCATTTGCCAGAGATGTTGCTGACCGGGTAATTTTTATGGATGAAGGCGTCATTGTTGAACAAGGTACGCCACAAGAAGTTTTCGCTAATACCATGAATCAAAGAACAAAGGATTTTTTACAGCGGTTTAATCAAAGTTATTAGTTGGAAGCTGTTTCTAGATACAATATGCTTTCGAAAGCAAGCTTTCGCCTTCATATTGTATTTATATTTTGTAACAGTTTAGCCATAAGCTCGATTTTGCTTTGCAAAATCTCGCTTGGGCAGAGCGCCCTACAAGTTTTAGATGCAATATGCATTCGAAAGCGAGCTTTCGCCTTCATATTACATCTAAAACTTGCATGGCTAAACTGTTACAAAATAATACTTGCAATATTTGGTTGTATTTGATATAATAACTAAGGTACAAAATGATAAGACTAATTAGGAGTGGACGAAAGTCCACTCTTACTTTTTGCAGTAAGCGAGCCTTTAACGATGTTATTGTTTATGATAAACATCTCTCTTACTATAGAAAGATGCTATCATAAGACTAGGAAAGAAGGAATAGAAATGGCAAAGCACGAAGATTATGAACTAAGAACGCAGCAGCTATTAGAGCCAATTTTGTCAGCAAATCATTTTGAATTATATGATGTTGAATATGTAAAAGAAGGTGGAAACTGGTTTCTTAGAGCTTATATTGATAAGGAAAATGGAATTACTGTTGATGATTGTGAATTAGTCAGCAGAGCGCTGAGCGATTTGCTGGATAAGCACGACTATATTTCAGACTCCTATATCTTAGAAGTTAGTTCACCAGGTCTTGGAAGGCAGTTAAAAAAGGATAAGCATTTTGAAAAAAGTATTGGTGAAGAAGTAGAGCTTAGGCTTTTCAAACCAATCAATAAGCAGAAGGACTTTACTGGAATTCTAACGGGTTTTGATCAAGAGTCAATTACGCTTACTTTAGAAAATGAAGATACTATGGTCTTAAAAAGATCAGACATTGCAATGATTCGATTAACAATTGATTTTTAAATGTTAATTTGATAAGCAGCAACTCTTTTACAGAGGTAACCATGAATTTATGCAATACTATTAGGAATTTAAATCCTATAACTAGTGATTGTTAAAAATATATACTATAAGGAGGATATGGAAAGAAAATGGATGCGAACAGGGAACTCATTGAAGCTTTAAACCAGATTGAGAAGGAAAAAGATATTAGTAAAGATATTTTACTAGAGGCATTGGAAAACTCATTGGTGGCAGCATGTAAAAATAATTATGGTAGAGCAGACAATATTAAAGTAAACATTGACCGTAATACAGGTGAGGTTAATGTTTATGCCATGAAAGAAGTAGTGGAAGAGGTTACGGATCCAATTATGCAGATCAGCCTTGCTCAAGCCAAGATGAAGGATGCAAAGAAGGATTTGGGTGATATCGTTGCAATTGAAGTAACACCTAAGAACTTTGGCCGTATCGCTGCGCAGAAAGCAAAGCAGGTAGTTGTTCAAAAAATCCGTGAAGAAGAGAGAAAAGTATTATTTACTCAATACAGTGGAAAAGAAAAAGACATCGTAACTGGTATTGTTCAGCGTTATGTAGGTAATAACGTAAGTATTAACCTAGGTAAAGTAGATGCAATATTAACAGAAAATGAGCAGGTGCGCGGTGAAGTTTTTAGACCCACGGATCGTATTAAACTTTATGTACTGGAAGTTAAAGATACTACCAAGGGACCTAGAATTACTGTTTCAAGAACACATCCGGAGCTTGTAAAGCGCTTATTTGAAGCAGAGGTAACTGAAATCCAGGACGGAACCGTAGAAATTAAGAGTATTTCCAGAGAAGCTGGTTCCAGAACTAAAATAGCAGTATGGAGCAACAACTCAGACGTTGATGCAGTAGGTGCTTGCGTTGGTCTTAATGGGGCAAGAGTTAATACGATTGTTCATGAATTACGCAATGAGAAAATTGATATCATCAACTGGAGTAATGATCCTGCTAAATTAATCGAAAATGCACTTAGTCCTGCAAAGGTAGTTTCTGTTACTGTTGAAGAATCAGAAAAGAGTGCCAGAGTAATTGTGCCTGATTATCAATTATCTCTTGCAATCGGTAAAGAAGGTCAGAATGCAAGACTTGCAGCTAAACTGACCGGATATAAAATTGATATTAAGAGTGAATCTCAGAGCATGGGATATTAATACGCCTGAAAGCGAGAAACTTCCATGAAATATAGCACCATTTTGAGGCGCTGGGTTTTGATCTTAGTAATATTAAGGATGTGATAATAGATGGCGAAAAAATTACCATTAAGAATGTGTACCGGTTGTGGTGAAATGAAAACAAAGAAAGAAATGATTCGTGTTTTAAAGACACCCGAGGATGAAATTGTCATCGATTCCACCGGTAAGAAAAATGGAAGAGGCGCATATATCTGCTGTAAACTTAGCTGTTTGCAAAAGGCAGTTAAAACAAAAGGTCTAGAGCGTTCACTTAAAACCAGTATTCCGAAGGAATTGGTTGAAACACTGGAGAAGGAGATGATTTTGCTTGAATCCGGAAATCAAGAAGGTATATAACTTACTAGGAATTGCAACAAAATCCCGCAAAGTAGCAAGTGGTGAATTTTCTACGGAAAAAGCCGTGAAGGAACATAAAGCAGTTTTAGTAATTGTCGCTGCAGATGCATCTGACAATACAAAGAAAATGTTTACCAATATGTGTACTTACTATAATGTACCAATTTACTTTTTTGGTGAGAAAAACGATCTAGGTCATGCAATGGGTAAAGAGTTTCGTGCATCTTTGGCTGTGCTTGACAAGGGCTTAGCGGACGCAATTGAAAAGCAACTGAAAATGATGCAGTGATATGAACGGAGGTAGTAAGTATAATATGTCAAAAATGAAAGTATTTGAGTTAAAGAATGTCATAAATGGCCAAACAAAAGGCTCAATAGAAAGTAAGGATATCTTAGATTTTATTGAGAAAAGCTTTGGTGTTAAAAAGTCACATAGTAGTAATCTAGAGGAAAATGAAGCACAATTCATAAAAAATCATTTTGTGAAAGATAATAAACCAGTACACTCACAAGCTGTGAAGGCAACTGCAGAACCTGTGTCTAAACCTGCACCAAAGCCAACAAATCAAACGGCAGCGACGCAAAAAGCTCAACAAACATCTGTTAAACCTGCGGTGAAAGCACAGGCTGAGCAGGAACCAGCAACCAATAGTAAAGTTGTTGAGAGTGCGCCTGTAACTAAACCGGCTTCGTCGGTGAATCAACCTGTATCAAGTTCTCCAAAGACATCAGTTGGTCAGCAAAATGGAACGAAGCAGGTACAGCAAAGTGGTATAAGAACAACATCTACAATAGAACAAGGTCAGCAAAATACACAGGTACAAAGACCGGCAGGAGGACATGGCACAATGAGACAAGGCCAACAAGGCCAACAAGGTCAAGGATATCAAGGTTCACAAAACACACAAAGAACATCAGGCGAGCATAGTCAATATACAGCAAATAATCGATCACAGGGTAAACCATCATTTGAAGGTAAACCTTCTTTTGAAGGTCAGGATAATCAAAGACCTGCACAGAGTGGTCAAGGTCAAAGACCAGCAGGAGAAGGTTACCAAGGTAATCGCCCACAAGGTCAGGGCTACCAAGGCAATCGTCCACAAGGAGAAGGTTATCAAGGAAATAGACCGCAAGGTCAGGGTTACCAAGGCAATCGCCCGCAAGGTCAAGGTTACCAAGGCAATCGTCCACAGGGTGAAGGCTATCAGGGTAATCGACCACAAGGTCAAGGCTACCAAGGCAATCGTCCACAGGGCGAAGGTTATCAGGGTAATAGACCACAGGGTCAGGGTTATCAAGGTAATCGTCCACAAGGTGAAGGCTACCAGGGTAATAGACCACAGGGTGAAGGC
>JAFACO010000496.1 GCA_023425485.1 Bacillota bacterium | reverse complement strand
CAGCATATACATTAGGCCCAGTTGGCCAAGAAGTATCATTTTCTGAGCTAGTGGTGGTGGCTTGTACCTGATAACTGGAAAGTATTGAAAAAATAAGTATAATAAATATAGTAAAAAAGGCCATCATTTGCCGTTTCATAAAAACCTCCATAATTACAGAAAAACTTAGTGACAAAGCTTTTACCTTGTCACTATCAGTTTGGTATTTGTTATCACATCTTCCTAATTGTACAATGATTACTATATTATTGTAAACAAGTAAAATAAGATCAATACACTTGATAAGAATTATTGTAACATAAATGACTCCCATTATAACCCAAAAGTTACACTATCTTATGAAGTTTGTCCAGGAGCGTTTTACTGGATCTGGAGCAGGTAGGGAATCTTTGCAGTAATCTTTCATTTGAAGCATCCATGACATATTGTTAGCAAGATTATTTAAAACAGAGACACCTTCAAGATCCTGTGCCATTTCACCAGGCACTCCACCGTGAATAGCATTCCAATAGTAGGAAGGAGCAATCATCATTTCAGAGATTAAAAAGTAATTGTTTAGCTGATCAAAGGTAGTAACGCCACCAGAACGGCGAAGTACAGCGACAGCTGCACCTACCTTAAGACGCATTCTGCCTTTGTTTGGATAGAAAAGACGGTCAAGAAAACTTTTCATGGTACCAGCGATGCTTGCATAATACACAGGGCTTCCCAGGAGTAGGCCATCTGCAGCATGTATCTTATCAACTATTTCGCGAAACCAATCATCTGAAAATACACAATGTCCATCTTTACAACGACCGCAAGCAATACAGCCTTTAATTTCTTTGTTACCAACGTGAATTATTTCTGTCTCAATACCACGGGCCTCCATCGCGTTGCAAACAATTTCAAGTGATTGGTAGGTGTTACCCCTTGGCTTAGGGCTTCCGTTAATGGCTATAACTTTCATAAAGTTACTCCTTTCAATATCAGTATTCAAAAATCTATTATAGTATACTACATGATTCCCCTATTGAAAATAGAAAAGGTACACAATAGGTAGGTTATAAAAAAAGTATCCTATTGATTAATAAATACTAATAATTGACGATTGTTTGAATAAAAAAAAAGTGGTATGATGAAATATGTAAAATAATATAGAAATAAGGAGAATTAGAATGGAGATTACTACTATTGTTGGTATTATTGTAGGTGTAATATCAGTAGTTGGAGCGATGATATTTAAGCATATTAGCTTTGAAGTTTTTATAAATCCAGCTGCGTTTTTTGTTATCTTTGTCGGTACGGTTGCGACCATATTGAATTCATTTCCTGGGGAAAATATCAAGAATATCGGATCACTATTTCGGATTCTTTTTACAAAATATAAGGGAGTTTCTGAAGTTGAAATCATTAAGCTAATGGTTGAGCTATCCAGTTTAACCAGGCGAGAAGGTTTATTAGCTTTGGAAAGTCGAATGGAAGATATTGATGATCCCTTTATTAAGAAAGGGCTTCGTCTGGTAGTTGACGGTATGGGGGAAGATACCATTACTGATATTATGGGAGCAGAAATCTCCGCAATGGAAGCAAGACATGAAGAAAATGCAAGTATATTCTCCTCTGCTGGAATGTATGCACCTACCCTAGGCGTATTAGGTGCCGTGTTCGGTTTAATTGCCGCCATGTCACATATAAATGACACTGATGCTATGGCAGAGGCGATTGGTGCTGCCTTCATTGCAACAATTCTTGGTATCTTTACCGGATACGTGCTTTGGAATCCATTTGCAAAAAAATTAAAAGTAAAAAGTCATGAAGAGGCTTTAATTAAAGGTATGGCAATAGAAGGGATAATAGCAATTCAAAAAGGTGAATCCCCAGTTATTATTAAGGAAAAATTACTTTCCGTTCTTTCATATAGAAAACAACAAGAGATACTGGAAGAGTTAGGTAGTGGTAATGAATAAGGAAAGCTACATATTTACACTGTGAATTTCGAATTTACGAATATTGTAATTATAAATAATAATACAGTTTATTCGTAAGAATGGAGTATTTTATGGCGAAAAGAAAACAGAAAAAACATCACGAAGAAGAAGGCGGCGAGGCATGGCTACTTCCATACTCAGATTTAATGACGCTACTATTGGCAGTTTTTATTGTTCTATTTGCTGTTAGTCAGGTTGATGAAACGAAAGCAGAAGCAATAGCAGAAGCCTTTCGTGAAGATATGATGACTACGTCAGAGAGTGTTTTACCTGGCACCATAGGTGTCTTACCAGGAACAATACCAAGTACCGGACAAGAAGGGAATACAGGCGAAGAAAACGGAATTTCAATGGAAGAACTGGAACAATATCTGGATGCGAAAGAATTATCAAGTTTAGTGGAAGTTAAGCAGGAGCTGGATGATATGCTTCAGGAAAACTCTTCTGATATTGAGACCAGCATAGACACTCGAGGTTTAGTTATTAGTTTGAATAATGCTATTCTATTTGATTCTGGCAGCGCAAAAATTAAAAGAGAAAATGAGGAGACATTAGTTCATATTGCAAAAATAATTAACTCCTTGGACAACTATATTCGTATAGAGGGACATACGGATAATATTCCAATAACTTCTGGAGTTTATCCTTCCAATTGGGAGTTATCAGGAGCAAGAGCTTCCAGTGTTGTTCGATTATTTATTGATGAATGCGATGTCCCACCAGATAAGCTGGTGGCCGTTGGATATGGCCAATACCGACCAATCGGGGATAATAAAACAGTTAATGGCAGAGCAAAAAACCGTCGTATTGATATCATTGTATTAAGTGAGAAGTTCAATAATCTGGAAGATTAAAGGATTATTAAATTTGGTATGTATCATTTGGTACAGAACATATAGAAACGTTTATAAAGAGAAGTTGGCTGATAAAGCCGACTTCTCTTTTGCTAATATTAGTAAATAGTCAAATCAATCATACCTAAAAAGTGTTATGTAATACTTTCTGAGCCGAATATATACAGTGCAAAGAATCTTTGCGTGACTTTTATAATAATTTAAAGTAAATTGGTACTGAGGTGATCAGATGAGTACAGTATCAAAAAACATTAGAGCAATTAGAGTCAAGAAAAAGATAACACAAGAAGATGCTGCAAATAAGTTATTTGTTACAAGGCAAACAATCTCGAATTGGGAAACTGGTAAGTCCCAACCTGATATTGACATGCTAATTAAGATTGCAGAGGTCTTAGAAACAGATATAACTATGTTGATTTATGGTCAAACGGATATGTTGTATCGGAAAAAGATAAAACTTAGGGTTATAATTCCCGCAGTTATTCTAATGTTATTGAGTGTATTATATTACTTTATTAACAAGGAAGTGACTGAACTAATAAATCTTAAATATAGTTACTTTCCTAGAGTATACCTGCAATTATTATACCTTCCTTTGTTTTGGATATTGTTTGGTTGGACTTTAATTCAAAGCCTCAGCCTAACAGGTGCAATAAGGCTGAGCGTTTGGAAGTATAAAAAAGGATTAAGTATTGTTTCAGTTGGGATGGTTATAGTGTACTTTCTACTCATGGTTCCTTTATATATAGAAGGAGTAAAGATAATATTTCAGATTTATCAAACCAACAAAAACCCAGATCTTTATCCTAACGGGTTATATATAAACTACCAGATACCCTATATTTTTAGGTGGATTGAACATTATATAATGAAAGTGGTATATAATCAGCCTATTATTTTTATAATCCCAGGCATTCTATGGGGAATATCTAAATTAGATGCAATAAAGAAAGTTGAGCAAACTGAATAAGTAAGGAGTTTAATATTTGAGAAGTATATAAGGATATTATTTTATATAGTATCGATTTATAGTATTTACTGAGGCTATAGAAGACCTATTGCAACTTATCTATGTGGCAAGGGTCTTTTTTATAGGCTGATTAAGGG
>JAFACO010000452.1 GCA_023425485.1 Bacillota bacterium | reverse complement strand
ATGCTAAGGAGAAACAAAGAATTAGATAAAAGAACGTTGGAAGCAAATGAATTAAGTAACAGTACCCATCAATTAGTACAGGGGAACCTAGATATTTCAATTAATGACGAGGATTATACATTTCTTGGTGATTTGGCTGCAGACATCAACCAGATCAGTACAGCTTTTAATGGATATATTAATGAGATTGCACATATCCTATCCCATCTTTCTGCTGGCAACATGACAGTTTCCTTTTCGAAAGATATTAACTATGTTGGCGATTTTCTGCCGATAAAAAATGCGCTTCATAAAATCAAGCACTCTCTCAACAGTTCCTTTGAAGAAATTAATCATTTAACTGCAGAAGTGGACAAAATGTGTAATCAAGTGGAGCAAGGGTCCACCAAGATAGCAAAAAATGCAGTAGAACAAGCACAGTTAATTACCGATTTGACAAATACAATCTATGAGATTACGGAACAAACTTCAAATAATGCGGTAAATGCCAAGTCAGCAGCAGATAATGTTAACTTGATTCAACAAGCTGCAAATACAGGCAGTAAATACATGGACCAAATGCTTACATCCATCCAGGAAGTAAAATCCTCCTCTGATGATATTTCGCATATTGTCACAATTATTAGTGATATTGCAGGACAGACAAAACTTCTTGCGCTGAATGCTGCAATCGAAGCTGCCCGTGCCGGTGAATATGGCAGGGGGTTCAGTGTGGTAGCAAGCGAAGTGGGAATGTTAGCACAAAGATGTACCGATGCAGTTAGTCAAACGTCTCAATTAATTGAAAATAGTATTAAAACAGCGGAAATAAGCGTGATTACAGCTAATAAAACGTCGGAAAGCTTTCGTAGTATCCAAACATCAATTAATGATGTAACTAAATTGTGTAAAGATATTGCAGAGGTTTCAGAGGTACAGGCGGATAGTTTAAAGAATACTTCAAGAATTATTACCGAAATCTCTAGTGTAGTACAGGATAATGCTGCTTATGCACAGGAGAACAGCGCAGGCATTACGAATTTGGCAGAATCTTCAGCACATTTAAAGAAGGTTATGTCAAAATATCGTTTAAAGAATCAGTCTACAACAAATGTAACACCTATAGATACAAACAAATTAGAAGAGAGCTTGCAAAAGAAACTGTTTGATTTATTGAAACCTGCTTCTAGTGCAAATACCATTGATAAAGCACTGGAAGAAATAATAAAAGAACATAAGGATTTTGAATGTCTCTATGTGATAAATGATGAGGGGTATCAGACAAGTCATACAATTATGAATCCTGGGCTTTTTATTGAACAGGATGAGAACTTTAAGCCGGCAATGCCTGGGGATAATCATGGAGCAAAGAAGTATTTTAGGCAAGCGCTTAGTAATAGAGGAGAGTGGTATACTTCCTATGAATATATCTCAACTGCTACTGGTGGACTCTGTAAGACCCTTTCCTGCTCTTATGAAGGTAATGACAGTAAAACCTATGTCATATGTGTAGATTTAATCTGTAATTTCTAGACCTTAATAAACGATTATTCCACTTAGAATAAAACCAAAAAGTGAATGGTTCTAATGAATGAATATCTAATTGAGAACAGCTTTCCATAATACATCTGATTGGCAGAACAACTTGTAAATGGCAAGGTGTCGGTCAAGCTGTGTGTGGGAAGCTGTTCTCGGTTCTTTCCTATAAACAACTATACTATACTAATGGTCCTTATACAGCATTATGGCAGAAAGCTGCGATGCTATCAATTGGTATGTCGCATACAGAGCCGGTCTGGCGCCAACAATTATCACGGCCGCCTCTACCATTATTACCAACACTGCATCCTCTAACACCTGAAAAATCATTATTGTTGTTAACGCCATTATTATTGAAACCGTTGTTATTAAAACCATTATTAAAGTTATTACCGCAAATACTCTCTGAGAGCGGATTGGATGGTGCCATACCTTGTTCAGTAACAAGACGCACAAAACACTGATTGACAGAGAGAACTACACCGGTAAAACCACAACCAGAAGCTCCTCCACTGGTAGTAAAGATCGTTACAGTTTCTCCAATAAATCTACTGATATGATTAGCTAAGCGCTGATTGCAATTGCCACTCTGGCTACAGCTTCCATTATTACTTCTACTAGACATATAAATCCTCCATTCTTATTTTACACATTAAAAATAATAATTCACCATACAACTCTTCATCGTATGGAGCTCCTGTGTTTATATAGCCTAGATAGCGTTGTGACAGAATGCAGCGATTCTATCCAATGGAATATCACAAACTGATCCTACGGTATATACTGGTCTATCGTCCATATCTCTGCAATCTCTTCCGTTTCCATTTCCGTTTCTTCTATCACCGCAAATGGTTTCGCTTAGCGGGTTAGAAGGACTGGAACCAAGTCTGTTCACAAGGGTACAAAAACAAGGATTTACACGTAATAAAACACCGGTAAATCCACATCCGGAAGCACCACCACTGGTAGTAAAAATAATAACGGTCTGACCGATATATTTACAAAGTTCTTCCATTGTCATATTTAATTCCTCCTATAAATTCTGCAAGGATATCCTATGATTTGAGCTAGGATCCTACTATATCATATGCCCACTCTCTTAAAATGTAACAAATTAGCAGTAAATAAGATAGAATTCTGATAATCTTTTGTCAAAACCAGTGAAAATACCAAGGCATATAACAAGAGTGGCTACACAAAAAGAAACGGGTGTCACCTCCCCATACAACAGATTGAAGGACATCTTATGATTAAGATGTCCTTCAATCTGTTGTATATTATATTTTGATTTCTTTCGGTGGATCAGGTAGGAGTAATATTCTTGTTCTGGGGTTCTCGTCATAATCCAGTGCGATTAGTTTCTTTAATATTGCAATTGCAACCAGAGCTTTTTGGGTATTACTGATGGTTATTCGTTTGGTATCAGGAAGCAGGAGATCATTGGCAGGATTAGAGGATATGACTAAGATATTACTGTTATCAACATATCGCTCTACCTGAATTCCTAGTAAATCACCGATAACGATACCCTTTCGGCTGGTTTTTCCGGACAGGAATTCCTTTAGGTTAGAATTGTTTCTATGAATAAATACATCTTCTTTGCGGAACTGTTCAGAGATTTGTTCCTTGATTCTGTCATTAATAATATGATCCATAATTAAATAAGGGTTATCCTCGTTCAGAAGTTTCCTGGCTTCTGGTAAGATGTTTTGGTAATCGGGTAATATCTTATAAAATAAACCCTCATCAAAATCACAATCTAGAAAGATCAGGGGGACATAATAATGCTTTGTAATTTTACGAAGTGCTTTCTCACTAACGTCAATAATAAAGGCGGCTTCTAAGGAATGCTTATAAGTAATCTGTATATCCTCTAGTTCATAGGCTATGGAAAGAATAGTATCATAACCAGCTTCATATATCTGTTGTTGGAGCTCGCTTGCCAGATCCATCGCTTGCTGCTTCATATAGGAAGAGGCATTGAGACTTAAATTAACGATAATGCCCACTAAATTGCTTCGATTTTTTGCCAGAGACTTGGCTGTTTGATTAGGTACATAGCCAAGTTTTTTGGCTGTTTCCATAACCTTAATTCTAGTATCATGGCTGATTTTTTCTTTGTCGGAATGGTTTAATACATAGGAAACCGTAGCGAGAGACAGACTTAGCTCTTCTGCGATGTCCTTCATTGTAACCTTTTCTCTTTTCATATGAACAAGTCTCCTTTTTAGGAAAATACCATTAAACATAACCTCATTTTATCATAGAACAAGGAGAAAATACAATATGGACAAAAACTTGTCACTATAATATACGTTCCGTATAAAAGTGTAAACTTAATTTCATTAACTTAACATTGTAACTAAGTGTGTTAAAAAGGTCTTATTTCAATGGCTTTCTGGGGATTTTAAAATAACTTAACAAAATGTTTGTTAAGTTAAAATTAGTATAAAACGTATAATAATTACGGAAAAAATACGAAAATATTGTGCAATATCACTTGACATATCACTGGTGAGATGCTAAATTATAATTAAATTAAGCGGTTAAGTTAAACAATAAAGATCACTGTTTGGAGGACAACCTATGAAAGCAAAAAAGGCAATGTTTCTGTCAATATTCCTGTGGGGATCAGGACAATTTTTTATTGGCAGGCAAAGAGTAAAAGGGTTGTTATTCTTCCTTATTCAGGTACTACTCCTAGGTATTGAGTTAAGAACGGGTTATTGGATTGAATATTTCGGCGGGTTGGTACCAAAGTTCAGTCTTCGATTGCATGGGGGATATTTTACAAAGGGTATTTGGGGCTTTCTCACTTTGGGCAGCAAAGCTGGAGCCCGAGGCGGAGATCATTCAACCATGCTATTAATTGGCGGGATTATTACAATCCTAGTCCTTCTGCTCTTTCTTGCGGTTTATGTATGGAATATAAGAGACGCTTACTATAGCTGCAAGGAAAAAGAGGACAGTCAGTTGTCAGTTGTAGGGCAATCAGCAAGAAATACCTTTTCAAAATATTTTCCTTACATAGTTTTAACACCAATTATTTTATTAATTGTCTTTGTAGTTTTTATGCCAATTCTCTTTTCTGTTTTGACAGCATTTACGAATTATAATAAAAATCATCTGCCACCTGCTTCTTTAGTAGACTGGGTCGGCTTTGATAATTTCATAAAACTGTTTCAAGCACCGATTTGGTCCAATACCTTTTTATCCGTACTGTTATGGACCTTAATCTGGGCGACATGCACCACCTTTTCTACTTATTTTGTTGGGATGTTCCAAGCTATTTTATTAAATAGTAAGTTTGTAAAGCATAAGTCTCTCTACCGCAGCATCATGATTCTTCCGTGGGCATTTCCGCAGATGATCAGTCTTCTGGTCTTTAAGAATCTGCTGAATGGGCAATTTGGTCCGCTAGGGCAGCTATTTATAGATTTAGGGCTGACGGACCAGAGAATCCCATTCCTCACAGATGCACTATTAGCTAAGATTACAGTAATTCTGGTTAATCTTTGGATGGGCTTCCCGATGTTTATGATTATGATACAAGGTATTTTATCCAATATGGATAAAGGAATTTATGAAGCAGCTGAAATTGATGGTGCAGGTTCCTTTCAGGTATTTAAAAGGATTACCCTGCCACTGGTATTAAAAGCAACAGGTCCTTTACTGGTAATGAATTTTGCAGGTAACTTTAACAGTTTTGGAGCTATTTATTTCCTGACAGAAGGCGGTCCGGTTAATACGAATTATCAGCTGGCCGGAGATACCGACATCTTAATCTCCTGGATATATAAATTAACTTTAAATCATCAGATTTACGATATGGCAGCAGTAATGTGTATTATTTTATTTATACTGATTGCAGCGGTTTCCATTTGGAACTTCAAAAGAACCAAAGCATTTAAGGAGGTGTAGGGATGAAGAAGCGAATCAAAGCATTCTTGGTGCATTTGGAACTAATATTGATGTGTATTATTGTACTTGTTCCGGTAAGCTGGATTGTAATGTCCTCCTTTCATGAAGGAAGAAGTCTAATGTCTTCTTCGTTAATACCCAAATCAATAACCTGGAATAATTACATTAATTTATTTAAAGAAACGGATTATGTTATTTGGTTTAAGAACACGTTATCCATCGCCTTACTGAATTCATTTGTATCGGTATTATTAATAATGATAACTGCATGGACGGTTTCAAGATTTAAATTTAAGGGACGTCGAACGGGACTCATGGCAATGTTACTGTTATCCATGTTCCCAAGCGTGCTATCAATGACTGCAATCTACACCCTGTTTATTACCTTTGGGCTGAATAAATCGGTGTTATCTTTAGTGCTGGTATATTCCGCTGGGGCAATTCCTTATAATGTTTGGCTGGTCAAGGGGTATCTGGATGGTATTCCACTTTCAATGGATGAAGCAGCTTACATTGATGGAAGCTCCAAGCTGACAACGTTTATAAAGATTATCTTACCTTTATCAAAACCTATCATTGTTTATTGTGCTGTTTCACAGTTCATGATGCCCTGGATGGATTACATCTTACCAAATCTTCTGTTTACAGGAGAAAAGACAAGAACAATTGCGGTGGGCCTATATACCATGATTGCTGGTAATGAAAATGATAACTTTACATTATTTGCATCAGGTGCGGTTTTAATTGCAGTACCAATCACCATCTTGTACTTATTTTTTCAAAAATACCTTGTGGAAGGAATTTCTGCAGGTGCTAATAAGGAATAAACGTTCAAAGAAGGAAGGGGAAAATAAAATGAAACGATATTTCACAGCTATAATGCTGCTATCCATGCTACTTATGTTAACTGGTTGTAAGCGTGAGATACCTACGGAGGAGGGAGCAACACCCACAAAACAGGCATTGAAGGATGATACAGAAGATACGACCGAGGGACCGGAGGATGTAACGAGCATACCGGAAGAGGAAGAACTTATACCGGAAGAAGGAGCAAAGCTTGTTTATTGGACACCGGACGTGGAATTTGGTGAAGCTGTTGCAGCCAGATTTGAGGAAGAGTATGGGGTTCCTGTTACGGTAGAAGAAGTGGGACTTGGTGCAATTGATAAGATTGCTTTAAGCGGTCCTGCAGGTACTGGTGCAGACATCTTTATGAGTCCGCATGATTCCTTCCAGCATGGCGTAAGTTCCGGCTTATTCTTAGAACTGGACGATCGTATTGCAGCAGACTTAAAGGAGAGAATTAATGAAGTGGGTATCGCTACTGTAACTGCTTCTGACAATAAGCTCTATGGTGTGCCGATTTCTTTGGAAACCAGTTGTCTTTTCTATAATAAAGACATTGTTGGAGAGCAGCCGGCAACAACCTTGGAAGAAATTATAGAGAAAGCAAAAGAGTATAATGATCCCACAAATAATATCTTTTATTTCTTAATGACCATTGGCGACGGTTATAAAATTTACCCTATGTTAAGTGCCTATGGGTTCCAGGTATTTGGAGAAAATGGAACGGATGAAGATAATCCGGGCTTTGATACCAAAGAATTTGAACAAGGCTTAGAGCTGGTAAGCAGTTTAAAAGAGATTATGCCAATTTCAGCAATCGATCTTGGCAATGTAAGTTTTCTTAAAAATCAATTTACAGAAGGCAAAGTGGCCTATGAAATATCTGGGCCTTGGGATATCACAACCTTTAAGGAGAGCGGTGTAAACTTTGGAGTAGCACCACTTCCGACCTATCAAGGGAAGGAGTTAACACCTTTTGCAGGTGTTCAAAACGCCCATGTTTCAGCATTTACAAAATATCCAATTGCAGCTCAGTTGTTAGCACAGTTTATGGTGTCTGAAGAAGCTGCTGGACTTATGTATGAAAAAGCAAATAAGATTACTACCTTAAAGGATGTCAGTCAAATTAAGGGGTTATCAGAAGATGAGTTAATTAAACCGTTTGTAGAACAATTTGCTTATTCCTATCCAATGCCATCGGTATCAAGAATATCATATTTCTGGACTATATCAGCCCAGACCTGTCAGGCAGTCTTTGATGGACAATTGACTCCGGCAGAAGGAAGAGCAAAAGCAGTTGAGGATTGGAATACACTACTTGCGACGGAATAGAAAGGAAGACACAAGATGAAAGTAGAAGCAATTTGTCACATTCCAAAAAGTAATTACGCCTATGCGTATCGTGAAAATGTACTTCATATTAGAATACGCACAGCGAAGAATGATTTGGAGGAGATTAATCTTATTTATGGCAATAAATTTGATTGGAAGAATACACAGCACAAACAAAAAATGAGAAAGGTTGCTTCGGACATTTACTTTGATTACTATCAGTCAGAGATACAAGACGAGGATAAGAGAATCGGTTATTATTTCGAGTTAGTGGAAGCAGGAAAGAAGATATTTTATACAGAAGCAGGCTTAGTAAAAGAGTTTAATAATGATTTGGCTTATTGTTATTTCTATCAATATCCCTACATTAATCCGGTTGATGTACACCAACAACCGGAATGGATCGGTGATTCGGTGTTCTATCAAATTTTCGTAGAACGTTTTCATAATGGTGACCCAAAGATTTCACCCCCATACCTTAGCAGCTGGGATTCAGAACCACAGCCTAAAAGCTTTTTTGGCGGAGACTTACAAGGAATTATTGATAAGCTGGATTATTTAACAGAACTAGGAATTAATGCAATTTATCTAACACCAATTTTTCAATCACCCTCCAATCATAAGTACGATATTGTTAATTATTTTGAAGTGGACCCCTTCTTTGGAGATCATAAGGTGTTCAAGGAATTAGTTAACAAAGCACATGCGAAGGGAATTCGAATCGTACTGGATGCGGTATTTAACCATTGCAGTAACCATTTTGCACCTTTTGAGGATGTAGTTCAAAAAGGAAGTGAGTCCGAGTATTTTGATTGGTTCTTCATTGAAGGGGATAAGGTAGCAACAAATCCTCCAAATTACCTTACCTTTGCTAATGTGGGTTATATGCCAAAGCTTAATACAGCGAATCCCAAACTAAAGGAATACTTATTTCATTGTGTGAGCTTCTGGACCAAGGAGTTTGGAATTGACGGTTGGAGACTGGATGTATCTGATGAGATTGATCACGTTTTCTGGAGAGAGTTTAGAAAGCTTGTGAAAGGTATTAATTCTGAGGCGATCATCATCGGTGAAAATTGGCATGATTCCCTACCTTGGC
>JAFACO010000217.1 GCA_023425485.1 Bacillota bacterium | reverse complement strand
TTATTGTACGATACCAAGCAATACAGAAGACTTTAAGGAAGTGCCAATTGAAATCGGTGAATATAAGCTGGATGGAATTTTAACACTTCCGAATAATGCGGAGGAACCACCGGTTGCAATACTGATTCAGGGCTCAGGGCAAAGTGATATGAGTGAAACGATTGGTGCAAACAAGCCATTTGAAAATCTTGCGCAAGAGCTGGCAAAACAGGGGATCGCCACGATAAGATACAACAAACGATATTATCAGCATCCAGAATATGCAGATGAAAGCATAACCATATCCGATGAAGTTTTGGATGATGCAAGTGCTGCAGTGGAATTTGCCAGAAAATGCGAAAGTGTTGATGCAACTAGAATAATTATTATCGGTCACAGTTTAGGGGGGATGGTTGCACCCATTATCTGCGAAGAAAATCCTACAGTCGCAGGAATGATTTCGCTGGCAGGCAGTCCAAGAAATCTAGCAGATATAATTTACGACCAGAATGAAGACGCGATTGCAGGAATGGATTTAAGTGATGATATCAAATCGCAGCAGCTTGCAAAAGTTAAGACAGAGGTAGAGAAAATTAAGGCTCTTACAGCAGAAGATACCGACACATATTTTAACTGTAATGCGAAATACTGGTATAGTCTAAATCAGCTTAACAGTGGAGAAGTTGCAAAATTCCTTGAGATTCCTATGTTATTTTTACAAGGCAGTGCCGACTTTCAAGTTAATATTGATAAAGACTTTACGGAGTGGAAGGAAATTTTGAAGAACAAGTTGAATTGTACATTTAAAGAATATAATAATCTCAATCATCTTTTTATGAATTCGAACGGTAAATCGGATATTACAGAGTATGATGTTGCTGGTAAGGTCGATGGTACAGTTATAATGGATATTGCGGATTGGATCAATGGTATTGGGCAATGAAAATTTTTTGTAAATAGCAAAGTTATAGAAATGGAGCTATGAGGCGAAAGAATACTTGTAAAATAAGAGGTGAAAAATATGTTTGAGTTTAATATTACTTTAGATGATAATGATTATTTACTATTTAATCAATATCATTTATTTAATAGTCGTAATGGTAAAAAATTTTCTAAGGTACTTTAGATTTCTTGTTCCATTCGTTAGCTTGATGGTTATTGTTATATTTTATATTGCAGGTTCTGATTTTGAGCTAATTTTGTTTGAAGCTATATTAATGACAATTATTTCTATATGGTTTATTGGGTTTAGCAAAAAAAAGATTATAAAATCCATGAAAGATAGAATAATAAAAGTAAAAAAAGAAGGTAGGCTCCCATATAGTAACGAGTCCATCTTAAAGTTCGATGAAGAGAAGATACATGAAATCACACCAAATACTGAAAATATTACGAAGTACTCATTGATTGAAAAAATTGCTGTGACAGAAAAAGCTGTCTATATTTATTTTGGTGCTCTACAGGCATATATCCTTCCAGTAAAAGCTTTTACAGACGAAATGGAAAAACTAAAATTTTTAGAATTTATCAATACAAAGGCTGAAAATAAAACTTGCTAAGCAAGGAGGTATTATGATACTTAAGATTGCAAATGATGGTGTGACGAAACTACAAAATGGAATATATAATTTTGTATTGTCAGATTACCCTAATATTCAAGAATGGGAATGGAATAATTTATTAGCATTCATTAACTATGAAAAATCTCTTAGACAGCAACTCGAAATAATTTGCGAGGACCATAATGTATTATCCTTAGTCAAAAATGCTGCTCTTCAGCTTGATGGGACAGAATATATTCCGCCAATTGCGGAGGCTAGAGAGGAATTTGTTTATCATGCGACAAATGCTATAGCAGCACAGAAAATACTATCAAGTGATAGGCTTCTTTCTGCTACAAAAGTCTATGGGAAAACAGGGGAAGAGCTTGCACTTGAAAGACGTGAAATAGGATGGGAGGACCCGGCGGATTTTTATGAATATGTTATGTTTGGCTGGGGTACTCATTTAGTGGGTGATTACGTTGTACTTTCGGAAAACTTTCCTAAGGAAGAAGATTTTTTAAAGGGACATTTTGATGCAGGGGTACGCTTTTATTGTAGATACCAAGACATTATACAGAATGAGGGACACACATTTGATGGATATCATCCTCTGAAAGTAAAGGATGAAGTTATATTGTCTGATAATCTATATGCCTGTATTGTGCCAGAACAATATAAGGAACAGATAGAAAACAGTATTCCACATAAATTAGTTTCTAAAGTACATTATTTGTCTCAAAGAGGGCTTAGTCTACAGGAGTGGAATGATAAGGTTGTCAACTATGTCAGACATTCAATCGAAATTTAGTTAAAAATCAAAAGGAGTCAGTTATGTCATATTACAACGAAAAGATGCAGCTTCTTCGGCTGCAAGTTGAACAAAAAAAGCACATAGAATCAAAACTAAAAGAATTATACATACAACGTGAGGCTTTACAAGACAAAGTCGATGAGCTAAAAGAATGTAAGTTAGAAGAGCAAGCTGATGTGGAACGTCTGGAAGGCCGTAGTTTAGCCGCCTTCTTCTATGGGGTCATTGGCAAGATGGATGAAAAGTTAGATAAAGAGCGTCAAGAAGCCTATGCTGCCAGCGTCAAGTATGACGTTGCAGCATCAGAACTGAATGCAATTGAGGAAGATATTAAACGCTACAAGTCAGAGTTAGCTTCACTAAGTGAATGTGAGCAACAATATGAACAGACGCTGAAGGATAAGATGCAGGCTATTAAATCCCTTGGTACGAAAGAGTCAGAGGATATTCTTCGGTCAGAAGAACACATTGCCTATCTGGAGGGGCAGAGGAAAGAAATTCAAGAAGCACTTAGTGCCGGACAATCAGCGCTTGTGACCGTTGATAGTATTCTGTCTAGCCTTGATAGTGCGGAAGGTTGGGGTACTTGGGACCTTCTTGGAGGCGGGTTCATATCTGATATGGCAAAACATGGGCATTTGGATGATGCACAACAGCAGGTTGAGAATTTGCAGGTACAGTTAAACCGCTTTAAAACAGAATTAACCGACGTGAAAATTTCTGCGGATATGCAAGTTAGTATTGATGGATTTTTGTACTTTGCAGACTATTTTTTTGACGGATTGTTTGCAGATTGGGCGGTGCTGGATAAAATTAATCAATCCCAAACGCAGGTACAGAATACCAAAAGCAAGATTGAGCAGGTTATTAGACAATTGACTTCTATGCTCAGTGATACTGATAAAAGCCTCGCTAAGGAAAAAGCAGATTTGAATGATTTAATTATGAAATCAAAAATATAAGGATACGGATGATAACCTATGGACAACAGAAAGATAGTATTAAAAGAAGGTTTAGTAAAAGGCTTTAAGGAGTTAGGATTAAAGGCAGGGGACAATGTCATAGTACATACTTCACTGGGAAGTTTAGGCTATGTGTGTGGCGGTGCACAGATCATTATTGAAGCACTTCTTGAAACCCTAACAGACAGAGGAACCCTTTTGATGCCGACTCAAAGCTGGAAGAATTTAGATCCGGAAGCAGGTGTACATTGGGAGGAACCGGAGGAATGGTGGCAGCTTATCAGAGAAAACTGGCCGGCTTATGATAAGCATATAACACCCACCAATACAATGGGTGCTGTTGCTGAAATGTTTCGTAAATATCCGGGGGCAATAAGAAGTACTCATCCGGCACGTTCTTTTGCAGCTAAGGGAGCGAATGCGGAGTATTTAATAAAGGATCATGACCTATGTGATATTTTTGGTGAAGCTTCGCCGGTTGGTAAACTATATGCGTTAGATGGTAAGGTGCTTTTGATAGGAGTTGGCTATGATAAAAATACGTCCCTTCATCTTGCCGATGTCAGGGCAGAGTACCCTGGAAAGAGATATGCCAAAGAAAGCAGCGCTATGTTAGTAGATGGAATGAGGCAATGGGTTACCTATGAAACTCTTGTTGTGGACGGAGAAGATTTTGAACAAATAGGGGAAGCTTTTGAAGCTTTAGCAAGTGTTAATAAAGTAAACATTGGCAATGCCGTGGTTACCTGCATGAATCAAAGGGAGCTTGTGGATTTTGCAGTTGACTGGATTGAAACTAATAGAAAATAAATAATAACACACCTTAGGTGATTTAATTCTCTTAACAGTAAATAAACATTATAACTGATACAAAACAAACTTCATGACAACTTGAAGACCTGATAAATGAGACGAAATTTTGGATTTTAAGAAGATAAGATACGTATTCATAGAAAGAGGGGATTAGGTTGTCAAAATTACTAATTGTTGATGATGATATACATCTTCGGAAACTAGTATTGAGGTATGCTGAAT